>JADGBV010000021.1 GCA_015231345.1 Planctomycetota bacterium | reverse complement strand
TGAGCATTAAAGAATCATTTATTCCTTATGCAGCCAGTGTTTATTATCCTGATAACTGGGACATGATATCGAATCGCCAAGAAAAAGAATTTCAGAAACAAGAGCGCCCTGAATGGGAATTAGAGTTAGAGCAAAAACTGGAAAAGTATCTTAGTTATAACTGCCCAGGCTTGCCTCTTGCTGAAGTTTTATCCCAATTATCAGAACTTTCAGGGTTGAATATCCTTCTGGACCCCAAAGTTTTAGCTGAAAAAGATGAAGCTGATCTTGAGTTGGGTGAGTTTAACTATGGTAATATGAAGCTAAAACACATTTTGCAGTGGGTTGTGAGAGCTGTGGATTTGGTTTATGTTTTAAAATTTGATGTTGTCTTTGTAACAGTTAAAGGGGCCGGTATCGAGAAATTGGTTATGCGCCCTTATGATGTACAGGATCTCCTTCATCAGAACAAGGTGTATACGCCACCTGAATTAAATCAAGGAGCTATTACAGCAGAGGATATTGAAACAGAAATTGAGTTTGATGAAGTGGGTGAAGGTTTAGACCAAGAACCACTTACTGGTGATGTTATTTTAGATATGATCCGGGAATCAATTTCAGGCGATTGGGATGATGAAAATGGAATCGGGGTCCTTCTTAAATACCTTGATACGGGTGTTGTTTTGGTGAAAAACAGTGGTGAAGTCCAAGATATGGTTGTAGAGCTTTTAGGGACATTAAGAAAGTCTTCTTCACTGCAAATGGAAGTTGAAGCGCGTTTGCTTACAATCGAAAAAGGTTTCTTTAGGGAAATTGGTTTTGATTGGAAAGGATTGAATAATGCTTCTGTACAATCAACAGGAGAAGAGGCTGGCTTTCGTGACCGTAGTGCAAAAGACTACACTGTGGTCGGTACATTAATTAATGGTTTAGTGCCATCAAGTGCGACCTCCACTTTGGGCTTTTTTCTTGAACACTCTATTTTGGACCAGTTTCAAGCAAAAGTACTGTTAAGAGCTTTGGAAGGTGATTCTTCAAGTGTACAGCTCATTGCTCCGAAAGTTGTTCTCATGAATAACATTATGGGTTATATTCGTTTAGGCCGATCAGAAAACTATATCTCAGGCTATGGCGCTGGTAGTGAAGAAGGCGGCGGCGGTGGTGGAGGAAATAATAATACAAATGATTTAACCCCCATTATTACGAGTATTGATGAAGGTCAGCTTCTTTCTGTTGTAGCAACAGCGTCTAGTGATCGTAAATATATCACAATGAAAGTGCGTCCTGATTTCCAGGAAGTGACCTTTCCTCGCCCTCCTGTGATTATGACGGGTACAAATTTTCTTTCTACTGGTAGTATTTTTGGAGATGCAACAATCTCAACCTTTAGCCTACCTATTATGCTCCCGACAGTGTCAAAAACTAAAATTAGGACAACTGCGGTAATTCCAGATAGAGGGGTTTTAATCATAGGTGGAACGGCTCAATCTAGAGAAGAGCAGAGAGAACGAGGTGTGCCAATTTTATCTAAAGTGCCTCTCTTTGGTCGTTTATTCCGATCTGATCATAATTCCGATTCTAGTCAAGATACTATGTTGCTCATGCATGGTAAAATCATCCTTTTTGAAGAGTTAGAAGCGAGTCTATAGTGAAGTTTATTTGCCTAGTTCTCTGTCTTGGCCTTTGTATACCATCGGCTTTCGCTGGAAGATCTCAAAGTTTTGCTGAGAAACTGCAAAAAGCAGGCTATCACTCCAGGTCTATTTTCTATTTTGAAAAGGCTCTTAAAGCTGGAGAGGTGAAAGACAAGGATGAGGTTTACCTTAGCCTTTTTAAGTTATTCGGTAAGCTAGCTGATAATACCAAAGATTCGGGTAAGGCAGCAGCTCATAGGAAAACTGCTAAAGATTATTTCGATAAAATTTTAAATAAAAATAGGCCTGAAGTTCAGTTGGAAATTGTTGCAGCTAGTCTTGCAAGTTTGAATAAACTAAAGACTAAGCTTCATGATCCACGCGTTGAAAAAACAGCAGCTGATATAAAGCAAATCAAGAAGCAAGCCCGAACAGCTTTTAATGCTATGAGCGGTGTTGTTGACAAAATTCGGAAAGATGCTCGTACTTGGATTGATAAAGTCGAGGAATTAGACGATAAAGAACGACGAAAAGTGAAGGATACAGAGCAGAAAAAACGTATGCTGGAGGCTAATGCAAACTTGAAGTTTGGCGAAGCCTGTGCTCTTTTTGCTGCTGTATGTGGTCACAGAGATCCAGAGGTTCGCAAGTGGCTTCTTGAAATGGTTAAAGGTTATCAAGATTTCATCTCCCAAGTTTGGGGAACTCCTTATGCTATTACTGGGGGAATTTACCTTGGTGAAGTTAATATTCTTTTGGGTAAATATAAGGACGCTTATGAAACTGATGTGGATGGTGTTGAGATTGCTGAAAGTAGCTTCTCTGAAGTGGAAGCAGGACTAGAAGAATTAAAAAAATATAAAGGCTGGTATAACGATCAGATGTATTTAAGGTTTAAGAAACATGCTGACGCCTTAAATATTATAGGAAAAAAAGAAGCTTCTGCTAAGATTTTGGCAGATATGTTTAAGTGGAAAGCTCCAAGTGACGTGGATTACTCCAAAGATAAAAACTTTCATTTTAGGCTAATGATATCATTAGAACAAAGAGCCAAGTTGTTGATTGAGCTCTATAAAAGTGGCAATAAAAAGATTGTGAATGAGTTATCTAAAGCCATATTGGATGGTTTTAATGTGACGAAAAAAATGGATAGCCCTTTTCACGCAAACTTCAAAATATTAATGGCTGAGCTTCCTACTGATGAATCTGTTGATGAAACAGCTGATTTGGCATTTTTGAGAGGTAAAGATCTTTTTAATAAAGCGAGCAAACTTGAGGGGCAGAAGAATTATGCGATGTACTTTGCTGCAGCTGAGAAACTTAAGAAAGCTTTAGCTGAAAGCATTAAAGAAGGCCCGGAGAAAATGTTGGATGTTTATCCTGAGGCAGCTTTTAAATTGGGATATTCATATTATCAGATGAAGAACTATTTATTAGCCTTGGGAACTTATATTAGAGCTTTAGATCTTTTTCCAGCCAGCAAATACCCAGAGGATAAGTTTAAAGATACTTACTCTGCCATTAAGAAATGTGCTCAGTTTGCTAAGGTAAGTGCTAGTAAACGTTATAATTCATATGGAAAAAACCGTTTTGATCAGGACCTTTATGGGGTGACTTTGCAAATTATTTCAAAACAATTCCCTGAAGAAGGCGGGGATCCAGAGTACTGGTTGGGCCTTTTGAAAAAAGATGGCGAGCAATACTCCGAAGCTAAAAAGTCTTTTGGGCAAATTGCAAAAGATAACCCTATTTACCTTAAAGCCCAATACCACATCGTTGACTGTGATTACAAGAAACTCAAAGACGATGCAAAAGAGGGGCGTCAAATAAACGAGAAACAACGTGAAAAAGTCGTTTCATCATTTATTGCTTTGCAGAAGTTAGCTGAGAAAAAAATCACTCCTCCTAAAAATATATCTGCAAAAGACTTAAAGAAGATGAAGGAAGCGCGGACTTATGCCATAGGTAAATGTGCGAGTAATTTATCAGAATTATATACGAAATCAGAAAAGTACGAAGAAGCCATAAAAGCCATAAGAGACTCATTGGATCAAGTTTCAGGAGTTTCAAAAAGAAATATGCTCAGCCGACTTGTTACAAGTTATGATAAAGTGCAAGACCTTGAAGGCGTTAAGTTTGTCTTGGCATATTATGAAAAAATGCCTGTAACAGAAGATTACTCACAAGAGAAGAAGAATAAAAACATAGCCAGCACGCTCAATAGATTGGGTAATTTGATTGGCAAGGTAAAAAGAGGAGCTATTGAAACAAAAATGGCAAGTGCTTCTAAAGATGAAGCTAAAAAATTAGAAGTTGAGCTAAATAATGTCCATGAAGAGATGGGGGATCTGTACTGGAGGTCATTGCAATTGACTGGGAAGAAAGATCGAACCACTTTGAGTTTGGTGATAACATATTACCTTACAAGTAAAAAAACGGCACCTAAGGCCCTGAAAGCTCTGAATTTATATTTTAAATGGTACCCCAATAAACCAGAACTGGATTTATGGTATGAATCCATGTTAGGCAAGTCAATGACTGATTGGGATGTGAAAGTAGGTGCCCACCTAAATGCGATTAAAGTGGTGAGCGTTCAAAATAAATACCGTGAGTTTCTCGATGCTCTTTTCGATAACAAAGAGTATGGTAAAATGAAAATTAGCCAAGTGAGGAAAGTTAAGAAAGAAAGCAAAGATAATCCTCGTAGCTATAGTGATGCAGCCAAAATTCTCGCTGAACTTGGTGAAATGCAAAATAAAGATTTTGATTTCAAGCGCAAGGTTTACCCAGAGCTTCAAAAGCTAGAAGAAAAAGTTACGCAAGCGAATGGCTATTATGGCATGAGGTATCAGCAGGCTAATTGCTTGACTCAACTACAAAAATACAGTGAAGCCTCCAGTGTTTTTACTGAGTTATCAAAGTATTATGTCGAGTACTTCGATATCCGTATTGAAGCAGGGAAAGCTGCTTATGCTCAGGGCAGTTATGATTCTGCAGTCAGTAACTTCTCAGACCTACTGCGTGTTGTGCCCAAGCCTGGAAGTTCCACATATAATCCAAAAGACTTTTTCTCCCTATGGTTATGGAGCACAAAAGCAAAAATTGCTTCATATGGAAAAAACCCTGACATGAGCAAGGTCATAAAAACATGGAAGCTTTTCAGGTCAATGGCATTGGTGATGGATCCGGGTTATCTTAGCAAAGATCCCTTGCGCCTAGGTGAATTAGGCATTAAATCTCAATCTCGAGCAGCTCATTATGCTTTATGTGATGAGACTCAGAAGTTTTGTGAAGAGGAGATTTTTCCATTGTTGAAAAAGTCTTCCGAAGCGAACCTAAAAAATGACTCTTGGGAAAAGGTGATAGCTAAGTAATCATGAGAAAGTTCTATTTCATTTTATTTATAGCTTTAGCTCCGTCTCTTTTTGCAGCTGAGGATGATGTTCTCAAGCTTAAAAATGGTGATACATTGGAGGTCTTTATCACAAAGGAAAGCCCGACTCATATTGAGTATAAAGATATAAAAACAGGTGCTGTTCTCAAAAAACATGTCGACGATGTCGCTTTTGCTGTGTATAAAGATGCCGTTCATGAATACCAAGAAGCTATCGATTATTTGGAAAGAAATAATTTTTCTTTAGCGATAAAACGTTTGAAAATAGCTTTAGGTAAACAGAAAGAATCCAGGAATAACTGGCATAAAGATTATATCTACTTCTACATGGCTTATGGCTATTACGGCTATGCCAAGGCGAATAGTAACAATACTAAATTTTTAGAAGCATCGTTAAAAATATTCACAAAAATATCAAAGACAGCCAAGAAAACTCGCTGTGCTTTAGATTCAAAATTCTACATGGCTAATATTCAAGCTATTCTTAAAAAGTACCCTGAGGCTAATGCTCTTTTAACCGAAATCGACAAATTTGAATCCAAACGCCCTCGTTTGGTGGCGAAAAGTACTGCTTTAAAAGCACTAATACTCAAGGGGCAAGGCAAAAACAAAGACGCTGTCAAATTATGCTCTAAGTTAGTGATGGAAGGTAATGCTTCTCCTGAGCTTCCTGAGTTATTAAGCAGTATTCTTATCGATGAAGAAAAAGACTATAAACAAGCCAAGAAGTTATCTTTAACGATGATTAAAAGCAGCGATAAGAATACTCTGCGAGGGGCTTATGAGTTTAAGGCAAACGCAGAAGTCTTTTTAAAGGAATATGAAAGTGCTCTTGATAGCGTATTGATGTCTCAGCTTTTATATGGAGATCCAAAGAAGCTATCACACCGTTCAAACTTTGTCTTAGCTTTATCTTTAAAAGCGTTAATGGCAAAAAAAGCAGATAAATTCCCTAAGTGGGAATATAACAACCACTATATCAGGGCTGCTCAAGCTTTGCCCAGTGTTCAACAGAAAAATTTATCTAAGCTCAAGTTTTAGAGTTATACTTTTATACAGGAGAAAAGAATGTTAATTAGGATTTCAGCATTATTGTTGGCTTTTGCACCCATGATGGTCCATGCGGCGGAGGAAGACTCTTCATCTATGATAGGTCTTATTGTGGCCAATGCCGGTTTTGCTGGTTGGACAACAATTGCATTGTCTGTGGTTGCTTTTATGCTCGTTTTTCGAATGGTATTAGAGCTCAAAACTGAAAAAATTATGCCTGGTGCTATTGTTGATGATGTTGAACAAGCTTTGGGAGATCAAGATTACGAAGGCGCTTACGGTGTGGTTCAAGATGACCCTTCATACTTGGGTCGTGTTCTTGAAGGTGGTCTTTCAAAAATGAACTATGGCTATGAAGCGATAGAAAAAGGATCGGATGAAGCTTGGGAATCTGAGCAAACATCACTCATGCAAACGGCAAGTTATGTGCAGCTTATTGGTCAGGTGGCACCTATGTTAGGTCTTTTCGGGACTGTATTTGGTATGATGAAAGCCTTTGCTGTTCTAGCTCACTCCGCTGGTGCTGCTAACCCTAAAGATTTGGCTTCAGGTATCATGAACTCTCTGGTAACAACCTTTATTGGACTCTTAGTTGCGATTCCTTGTAATATGATCTACCTCTTCATTCGTAATAAGATTGTTTCTTCTGGCCTAGAAGTAGGTATTGCAACCAATGAGATATTGGGTACCTTAAGAGGCGAAGAAGAGTAAAGTCGTGTCGAGAAAAAAGGCAAATGTTGAGGGGACGGAGACGGACCTCACCTCAATGATCGATGTCTGTTTTCTTCTGATCGCCTTTTTCATTATGGTGACAGAGATCAGTAAGTCTGAGATTGTTGAAATTTTCCTTCCCCATGCTAGTTATGCTGCTGTTGATATCCCCAAAGAAGACCGGGTGATTATTAATATTGACCGTAAAGGCGGTATTTTTATTCGTTCGACTTCTTATGGTAAACCTAATGATACAACAAATAAAGCAAAGATTCTTAATGATTTAAGGACTTACTCCCGTAAAGCTGGTTATGATGAGGAATTACCAGGGCGTCCCAGTAAGCTGACCATTATGGTCCGTGCTGACGCTCATGCTGAGTATCGTTTTGTGCAGTGCATTATGATGCTCTTAACAGACCCTGATGTGAAAGTTCGAAAAGTGCATTATCAGGCAAAAAGTCCTGTGGGTAGTGGGGATTAGTTAAGTCATGAGTAAAAAAACAGAAATCGAAGATGTGTCCATGGACATGACGTCCATGATTGACGTTGTATTCCTTTTGATTATTTTCTTTATTTTGATGCCTCCCAAAGAGATGGAAGGTAAGCTTGAGTCTTATCTCCCAGCAACGGGACAGTCTGACCCTAATGACAAGCCGGATGAACCTCCTGTGACTTTCAGTTTGCAATTAGAAGCTCGTTCCTCTGGGGATAAAGAAATCATAACTGAAGTTCGTTTTAATAATTCGCCAGTTTGTGAATTTACGACCTTAACCATTAAGGAGTTAAATAAAATATATAAAGCTGCTAATAAAACAGAGCTTTTGAAAGCAGAACATGACCGGGATGCAAAGCAATTTGACCCTGCTCAGTCCCAAGGGATTCGTCGGCTTATTGGGCGTATGACTGACGCTGCTGCTAATGCACCAGATGGAAAAGATACGGACATTATGATCGATGCCAGTTCTAATGTGCCTTTCAAACTTGTATTGGCTATGCTAAATGCTGGTGCAGGAGCTGAATTTCCTAACTTGAAATTCACGGCTCCTACCATGAGTATTTGGAAGCCCGATTGATGAAACGAATTCAGAGCCGCAAACTTGCGGCTCTGCTTTTTTGTTTAGCCATAGCTTTGTTTATGGTGCAACATACGGAATTGACCGTTGTTATAAGCTTATTGTCTTGGTTGCTGTGGGCTTTTCTTATGAAAAAGCACTGGCCTTATGTGCTGAGCTTGCTAGCCCTGCTAAGCACCCTTCCTTATGTTTTGTCTGCTTCATTTTTGTCTCAACAAAAGTGTGGCGTTGACGTTATTTATTTGCTCGCTCAAAGCTCTCCCCTCTACCTCCTGATGCGTATGTGGGCAAACCCTTGGGTTTCACAAATGGTTTATGGAGATAGCCCGCAATTATATGCTTTTGAATCTGCCCATCAGTTGTATCCCAGTCTTGCGTTTGCATTGTTTTCTGTATTGTTTCTTCTGAAAAATTATGCAGAAGATTGAATTAGACGAATTTGCCGGCCCCATCGATCTGCTTCTAACTTTAGTGCAGATAGAAGAGATCTCTCTTGACCGCATTCACCTTCTTGATGTTGTAACACAAATCATGGAAGGTCTGGAGGCGGAACGTGACCTCAATGAAAGTGGCGATGTGATCACGATTATATCGACTCTCATGGAGCTTAAGTCTAAACTCCTTTTACCGGGTGAAGTGGATATTGGTGAGGAAATTCAAGCTCTAAAAGACGATCTTCTGGCGAAAGTATTGGTTCACAGGCGTTTGTCACAGGTTTTGGATTCATTAGAAAACCGTTTGGAACGTAGGAGCCTTATGCATAATCGCCCTGCTCAGTTAGATAAAAAAGAGACTGTGGTCATGCCGCTGGAAAGCCAGAATCCTTATGTCTTGTTTTCGAGTTTAACGGACCTTCTAGAGCAAGCTCGGCAGGATAATTTTAGGGTCGATTATGTGATTCTTCCTATTGATTATTACTATAAATGGCTTGATGGTTTAGTGCCTGATGAAGGCATGAGCCTGAGGGATATGGCTGGAATGCGAAAAGACCATTTGGATTTTTCAGGTGTTCTCATCGCAGTTCTCGAATTAGTGCGCCAGCACCATTTAGATATGAAGTTTGACGGTAAAAGTGTTTTCTTTTACCCCATGACTCCACCTGAGCCAGAAGAAGAGCAGATGATCGAAGAAGGACTTGTGGGCATAAAAGAGATTGAAAAGCCGATTGAGGGACAAGAATCCCCGGTGTGAAAAAGCAAAGTCTTCTAGTTTTATTGATCCTTGCCTCTTTTGTAGGTCAGGTTTTTGCAGGCACTCATTTTCTATATGACTATGTGCCTGAAGCAAAAAAGAGTGGTCGCTTTGATGCCTTAGGGGCACGTTTTGAAATTCCCGGATTGCTGATTCTTTTACGTGGATCAAAGTGGTGTCAGGTTAAAGGGGAAATGCTGAAATTATCAATTGAGCCTCGCTATACAGGGAGCGACTGGATTATTCCAGATGAGCTCGCTTCAAAGTTTATGGCGAAAAAAAGTCCCTCACAACAAAATGTGGCCAAGAAGCCGCCCCTTTATGGTGGTCCCAAACCTCTCATTATCCTTGATGCGGGCCATGGTGGTAAGGACCCTGGCGCTGTGGGTCTGGCCGGGACATTTGAAAAAGATGTTGTTTTAGACTTGGCTTTGAGATCGGAAAAAATATTAAAAGCTCACCCTGTGCAAGTTCAGCTTGTGAGGCGCAAAGATGAATATGTGGATTTACATCATCGCTGCGATATAAGTAATAGGGCGCGGGCAAGTCTCTATGTTTCTATTCATTGTAATTCCATAGCTAATAGAGAGGTTAAGGGTTATCAGATATTTCGTCAATCACAAAAAATCAGCACAAAAAGGCGTGCAGATTTTAGCAAGAAACGCTTTTCTCTTCCTCAATACACTCCTACACCCATAAAGGGTCTGAATTTAAGTTTTAGGAATCATGAAGAGCTTTTTCGTTGGAAAGATCGCTCTTCGAAAGCTTTAAGCGAAAGTATCCATTTGTCATTGAAATATAGGGACTCTAAGGTGAGCACGCAACCTCAAAGTAACTTATGTGTTTTGCGAGAGACCATGGCACCCTCTGTTTTGGTTGAGGTGGATTTTATTTCCAATCCTGAGGTTGAATTCAATATGAATCTGTCACAATGGCGTGAAGAAATGGCGCAGGATATGTGTCGAGGGATATTGATGTACCTAGGGTTAGGACCCCAAAGCTAATGTTACCCGAAATTGTTTTTTTACTGAAAGTTTTATTGGTTTTAGCCATCGGATATGGCCTGTGGCTGTGGCTGGGCATGGTGTTTCAAAATATACTGTTCCAAAAGTACCGCTTATATAAAAATGAAGCTGCTCATCGAAAAACGAGACTGCACGAAGAAGCGCAGTCAGCTAAAAAATACCGTAGTGAACTCTTAGGTGAAGTGGTCGATAGTGAAGAGGGACAAGACTCGTAGAGGTATAAAGTGCGCATAGCGCTACTTGTCACTGACCTTAACCCTCCAAGAATAGGAGGGATCAGTAAGGTTGCCACTGAAATTGTCCTGTCCTACTGTGCTCAAGGCCATGAAGTGGATGTATACTGTTTGGCACGAACAGTAGCGGCTTTTCCTACTCAGATTCAAGGCCTGTCACTCATTGAAGTTAAGCCGAACTTTAAATTATATGATGAGTACCCTGTGATGAGTTTTAGCATTTCAGCTTTTGCTCTGCTAGCAAAAAAGCACAAACAAAAACCATATGATGTGAGTCATGCCATGAATTTTAATAATTATGGTTTGGTTCTTTACCGTAGAGCACTAAGAAAAAGTGGCCTAGCTCATGTGTCCACTGCCTTTGAAACGACAGAAATGGAGCTTAAGGCGAAATGGCATGAATTCAAGAAACAGCCCTCGGTGCATTGTTTTGCGCAAATTGTCATGGAGATGTATTTAGCTCCCTTTCAAAGAGCTTATATCGGCTGGGCTGATGCCATCACAACTGAAGACGAAGAGACGAGAGCGAATTTGCTCAAGAAAGGCATCCGGTCTGATGACATTAATCTTGTTCCCAGTGGCATCAATTTACAAGAAATTGACGATTATGTCACCCAACACACACAGCCTCAAATTGCAAATCAAAACCCACAGCTTCAGATAGCCAAAGGAGCACCGCTTATTCTCTGCCCAGGCAGGGTTGACCCCAGAAAAGGAACTCAGTTTATCTTAAGAGCTTTTGCTCGTTACTTCGAGAAAGTCCCCACAGCCCACTTGCTATTGGTGGGCGGAGGTCGAGGAGATTATATTGGCTCGATTAAGAAGCTAATTGCTGAATTAAATATCTCCCATCAGGTCACATTAACAGGTCGAGTGGATGATATGAAACCATACTACCATGCCTGCGATTTGGTGGTCATTCCTAGCTTATCGGAGGGTATCCCCATTACACTTCAAGAGGCCATGGCTTTCTCTAAACCAGTGATTTGCTCTAAGCTTCAGGGAACTTATGCTTACGCTAATCATTTGAATTCTATTTTGTGGCCAGAGCCTGCCTCTGTGGATGATTTATACCAGAGCCTGCTCACTCATAAAGAGAAATTAACTGTGGAGGCTGTGCAGCAATCGAGACGATTTATAGAAGATTATGATTGGAGTGGTGTGGCCAAAAACTACTTAAAAGTCTACGAAATTGCTCGAAAAAAGGCTGCCTTGCAGAGTTAGGCTTGTTGTGATACTGAGCCCTTTTTTAGCAAGGTTCTCAAGGTTTGCCAGACAATCTTTCACATCAAATTTTTGACCTGAAAAAAGAACTTCCCCCCCCTGCAGATGCTGAGCATGAAAATATTCTAAAAAATATCGATCAGTTATCGACCAAGATCGCTTTGGTTCTTAAATCAGGTCATAGTTTTCCTGAGGTGGAGCTGCACCAACTTTTTCAGCTGCAAGAGCAAGTCGATAGCTGTGCTCAGGCGGGTTGTGTTTTGGGCTTTATTTACCTCATGCTGCAAGAGTATTCAGCCATGAGTGATATCTATACTCGTCTCATAGAAAAGCATGGCGAACATGCTCCTTTTCTTTATTATAAAGCGAACGCAGAAGATAAACTGGGACACCACGAGGCTGCTTTGGAATTGCTACAGAAGCTTGTGCAGACTGGTGTGAAAAATTATTGGGTTTTCATGGATGCCGCTCGCATCCAAAGAAAATTAGCACAATATAAGGATAGCATTGCCATGGCGAATTTGGCTGTTTTTGAAAACACTCCGGGAAGTCCTGATCCTTTTATCCTTTTGGCGTATAACTTCCAAGCCATTGGTGAAGTGAATCGTATGCTGGAGTGCTTCTCTCGCTTAGAGAGCTTAAAAGGACGTCCTTTTCTTAATGAGATGGGTGAGATTTTCGAAACTCATGAAGAGCTCTATAATAAAGTTGGCAAACTGATAGGTAAGAAATGAGCACTAGCCCAAGTCTTCTATTGGTCGATATGGCCGCTTTGTTATTTCGTTCTCATTACGCCTTTATCAAGCGCCCTTTAATGCGCTCTGATGGTTTGGTGACCAGTGCCCTTTACGGTACGACCAATGCTCTTTTAACCATATTAAATCGTTATCAGCCTGATTATGTCGTGGCTGCTTTGGAGGGAAAAGGGAAAACCTTCCGTCATGATATGTACCCAGAGTATAAAGCTCATAGACCTCCATGCCCACCTGAATTAGTAACTCAGCTGGAAATGCAAGATCAGATGTGTGCTGCCTTGGGGATTCAGGCTGTGGGCAGACCGAGTTATGAAGCAGATGATATTATCGGCTCATACGCTCGCCTTGGTCAGAAAGAGGGCTATAAAGTGACCATCCTATCGGGTGATAAAGACTTTATGCAGCTCCTAGATGCTAATACAGAAATGCTTATCCCTCAGAAATTTGGCGATTATGAAAGCTTAACTGGCGATAAGGTCAAAGATAAAATAGGCGTACGTCACGACCAAGTGATTGATTACCTCGCTTTATTAGGTGATGCATCTGATAATGTACCTGGCGCTCCAGGGGTGGGGAAAGTCGGTGCAGCTGCTTTATTAGAACAATACGATAACTTGGACTGCATTATTAAAGATGCTGATAACATAAAGAAAAGAGGTGTTGGTGCAAAAATCAAACAAAATGTTGAGCAAATTTACCTGAGTCGAGAATTAGTAACGATTCATACTGAACTCGCCTCACTTCCTGCATTACCTGAGGTCTCATTTCAAGGTTTACAGGCTGATAAGGTCAGCCCTTTTTTGGATGATATGGAGTTCCCTAAACTTCAGGCTCGTCTAAAGAGCATGAATCTAAAAGGTGGCGGAACTGTAGCGAAAGAGGTTTTCGTAAGCCCCCAAGAAAAGTTTAAACGCAAAGACTCAACGCTTATGCTGAAGTCTGAATTGGTCTCAGAGTTAGACTCCCTGCCTGAAGGTGAAGCTCTTTGGCTTAACGCACAGTGGCAAGGTGATGCTCTTCAGGCCATCGCAGTAAGCGCCAAAGAGGGAGAGTGCCTTTATATTCCATGCCTTGCGGATGACTTGCAGGGTGCGGGTTTTCATGACTTGGGCGAATTTCTTCTTTTGCTAACAACAAAGCCTCTAGCAGGTCACAATTTAAAGCCTTTAGCACGACTTGTTGCCCAGTATAGCAGTGATTATAGACTTCTTTACGATTCCTATTTGGAAGCTTGCTTGCTCATGCCTGGTAAGGTTGATCATTCTCTTGATAAACTGTGTGCACAGGAATTTGGCCTTGCTTTGTCAGAATTGGGTAAGACAGGCAATAAGAAAAATACTTTCGCCAACCTTGATTCGTCTATGGCTCTTACTTATGCTTGCGAGAGAGCTGATTTGAGTCGGCGCTTATCTGAAGTGCACAGAGCTCGCCTGAAAAATCAGGGGATGGAAGAGGTTTACTTAGGCCTTGAAATGGAACTTTTGCCTGTGGTCGCGCAAATGGAGAAGTGGGGTGTGGGCCTTGATTGTGAGCATCTGCTTAAGCTCTCGGGTGAGGCCTCGACAGAATTGGAGCAACTTACTCAGGAGATTTACTCCTTATCAGGGGAAGAATTTAATATTAACTCCACGCAACAGTTGGGTGAAGTCCTTTTTGAAAAAATGAAAATTCAAAATGAGCTAGGCCTGAAAAAAGTGAAAAAAACGAAAACAGGTTACTCGACGGACAGCAAGGTCTTGGAATCCATCAGTGGGCACCCAATCGGTGCAGCTTTGCAGCGCTACAGAACCTTAAGCAAATTGAGGTCGACATATTTGGATGCCTTGCCAGGTGAGGTGAATGAGGGCACGGGCCGTGTGCATACGACTTACCTACAAAGTGGCACTGCCACAGGGCGATTGTCTAGCCAAAAACCTAATTTGCAAAACATCCCCATGAGAACTCATGACGGAGCACGCATTAGGGAGGCTTTTATTCCTGCTCCAGGTAATGTGATGATATCGGCAGACTACTCTCAAATTGAGCTGCGTATTTTGGCTCATTACTGTAAAGACGATAGTATGTCTGAGATTTTGAGCCGCGGTGGTGATATTCACCAAGCGACAGCTGCTAAGGTTTTTGGTATTGATGAAGAAGATGTGAGCCGAGAGCAGCGCTCTAGTGCTAAAGCTGTGAATTTTGGCCTCCTTTATGGCATGGGACCCAAATTATTATCGACTCAGACAGGAATGGCTTTTGGCGATGCGCAGAAATTTATCAAATCATACTTTGAGAGTTTTCCAGGCATTAGAAATTTCATGCAAGAATTAATCGCAGAAACCCGAAAAACTGGATACGCACTCACTTTATCCGGTCGAAGGCGAGCTTTGCCAGACCTAGAAAGCACCAATGGCATGTTGCGCAGTGCTGCAGAAAATATGGCGCTCAACACTCCTATTCAAGGAACGGCTGCCGATGTGATAAAATGGGCCATGCTGAAGCTTGAAGCTGAAATAGAAAGGCAAGGCTGGCCCTTGAAAATGTTACTACAAGTGCATGATGAACTTGTCTTTGAATGCCCTGAAGGGAAAGCTGAGGAGATGCGTGCGCGAATCATTGAAATTATGGAGGACCGCTCAGATCTTCCGCAAGTTTTCGAAATCCCCCTTAAGGTTGAGGCGGGAATGGGCAATAATTGGCTTGAGGCACATTAATCATAGGTTTTAAGAGATGAAAAAGAAAATATTATGTTTGGCTGGCGATGGTATCGGGCCAGAAATCATGAATGTGACGACTCCCATCGTGGAGAAGGTCTGCGCAAAATTTGGCCACGAGGTCGAATTTACAGACGGGTTAATTGGCTATGCAGCCTATGACAAATACGAAGATACCATGCCAGAGAAAACCTGGGAGCAAATTCGAGACTGTGAAGGTGTTCTTTTTGGCGCAGTGGGTCTGCCTGACCGAGATGCACAGCTAAAACCTGAAATGCGCCCCGAAAAAAGAGCTTTATTACCCATGAGAAAGGAAATGGGTTTGTCCATCAATATTCGTCCTATTCGAGTTTATGAAGGGCTAGAAGAGTTATCTCCTCTCCGTGAGCATTTGGCAAAAGGTGTGAATCTGACTTTTCTTCGTGAGTTGAATAGTGGAATTTATTTCGGCAAACACCACACTGACCCCGGAGGCGCCTTTGCCAGTGATGAGTGTTATTATGCCAAAGAAGAAATCGAACGGATTGCCTCTTTTGGTTTTGAGCTGGCTCGGCAAACAGGTCAGGTTTTGACTTCTATTGATAAGGCTAATGTGCTGGATTCTATTGGTGCTTTTTGGCGCTCTACAGTGTCTTCTCTTCATGAAAAGTCTTATAGTGATGTAGAATTACAGCACTGTCTAGTTGATGCTTTTAACTTGTATTTATTCACCAAGCCTAGCGCCTATCAAATTGTCTTAACCGGTAATATGTTTGGCGACATACTTTCTGATGGAGCTGCTGGTTTAGCTGGCTCGTTAGGTTTGCTTCCTTCTGCCAGTATTAACCCAGAAACGGGTTTTTGCCTATATGAACCTAGTGGAGGCTCGGCCCCTGATATCGCAGGGGAAGATAAGGCGAATCCTATTGCTATGATTTTGAGTGCAGCTTTGCTTTTTCGTCATACTTATAAAGACGAAGCTGCTGCTTGCGCCATTGAAGCTGCTGTGCAATCTGTGCTGGGAAGTGGAGTGAGAACTGGTGATCTTGTGATGGGCAGTGGTCCACAAGAAGGACAAGAGATTGTCGGTACAACAGGCATGGCTGAGGCCATCCTCAAGTGTCTTTAAGGGAGCTTTTCATTTACCATAAGTTTAGTCTGAGTGAGTCGTAAAAAAAAGAATAAATCATCGGGGATTCTCGATTCTATCCTAGGGTTTACGCCAGGGGAATCAGTCATTACATGGATTCTCGAAAATTACGCAGATAAAGTACTTTCTTATAAAGAAGTCGAACGACTGCTGATTTTAGACGTACGGCCAAACTACTATGCAGGCATCATGTTGTCTGCTTTTGACTTGTGTGGGGTGAAAATAGGTCCAGAAAAACCTATTGAGTTGCCTGAAGTGAGTATGAATAACTACACTGGATCGAGTAGTCGATCCAATGGTTCATTTGTTGATGAATATATCAGGGAAATTTGTATTTTTCCAACTCTTAATCGCGAGCAAGAGCTGGAGTTAGCTAAACTGATGGAAATAGCTTATATTCGCTATAAAAACAGCATATGCTATTGCCCTGCTGTATTAGATTACTTGGATAAACAGTTCAGAGAAGTGAAAGATACTCCCACCCTTGGGTATGATTTTAATTTGCCTCATTTAAAAAGCTTGATTGTTCCGGGCTCTAGTGACCTTTCCTATGAGCAATTGTGGAAACTGGTGAGTCATCAGTGGGAGAAAATCATGGAGCTGCGCATGAGGATTAAAGAGCTGGGTATGGGGGTGTATAGCTCTGATGAAGTCTCCAGGGACGATGAGATCGCTTTAATGAACTATAAATTTGCAGTCGGCTTTTTGCTGAAAGACCTCAATATAAAAGAAAGCATTTTTCATGCCATGAGAAATCATTTACCTGAAGTTGAAGCTGAATACCCACATTTAAAAGCTGACTTTAAGAGGGTGCGTACTTGTTATGAACGCTATATAGAATGTAAAAACCTTATGGTAAACTACAATCTAAAACTTGTAGTGAGTATTGCGCGTAAGTTTTTTAGCCCTAAGGTCTCACCTATGGATGTGATACAGTATGGCAATGAAGGGCTGATCCGTGCAGCTGAAGATTACAACTACAAGCTGAAGTTTAAATTTTCAACCTATGCCATCTGGTGGATTCGCCAGAAAATCCAAGAAGGTATTCAGGAGCAAGAACATGTTATTCGTATCCCTGCTTATCGTTTGCATTTAAGTCGTAAGTGTAATGCCATTAAAGAAAGGTTGACTCGAGAGAGTGGTGTCGTTGTCACCGATGAAGTGCTAGCCGGAGAACTGGACCTATCTGTGGACCAAGTAAAGAAGCTTAGAAACGACCCCTCCACTATTGTGATGTCCACTCAGAGTTCTGAAGAAGAAGGCACGAATATGCTGGAACAGCTTGTGGACGCCGATGTGGGTGAGAAAGAAAAAACTTTTGATGAGGATGCCACTGCTGCTCTGCAGGGGCACTTAAAGCTATACCCAGCACGGGAACGCTTTATTTTGATGCTACGCTATGGCTTAAACTGTGAGGAAATGGTGCCTCTCAAGAATAGTTACGAAGATTTGGAGATACGCTTTAATCAGACCGAAGAAGATGTTCCCGATAAGGAGCTCAATGAGTCTCTGCCTTTAGTTCTATTTCAGTTTTCAGGTTTACCTGCAGAAAAGAAAGTTCCTCAAGAGCAGTTGAAAATAATTAAGCAGAATAAAAAGCTCGATTTGGACTTAGCTAAGGGCGCTATCCCTTTTACGGACGAGGAGCTGGAAGATATAAGGCAAAATGCCATGAAGGGTATTGAGTTAGATGCCAAGTCTAAGACCATACTGGCTATGGTTGACGGTGTGGACTTTGGTGAATATATCTCCTTTAAGTCGAGGGACCGTATTGTGTTAAATAAAATATGGCTTGAGAGTTTATTGAAACCATCTGTTGTTCGCAAAGTGCTCAATCATCAAGGTTTGATTTTGGATGATGTGGCTAAGATATTTGGGCTGACCAAAGAAAGAGTAAGGCAAATAGAAGCGAAGGTGATTCGTAATATTTCTTATCACCTTGTGTTGCCATAGCTTTTTTTAAGATGCGTTTGCCCTGGCTAAGGGTAGTGTATAGAAAATCATTGTAAGTAAGCCGTCTCACACCTAGTGTGAAACGGCTATCTATTTTTATTAGCTGATTTAGCCTAACTGGCTATTCCTCTTTTATATTAGGATTTTTTTCTACGGCGAGAAGCAAATAAACCAAAAACACCCATGCCTAGGAGCGCCATTGAGGAGGGTTCTGGTACGGAAGATGTTGTGCCCTCAAGGATATTATCCACTGAACTGACAATAGAAGTGTTGCTGTAACCCACCTGCATACCGAAATTATTAACATCAAAGTTCGATGTGTTGAACTGACCGACGAAATTGAATGAAATATCCATCTGGTCTCCTACAACCCAAGTTTCGCCAGAGGTCAGTATTGAATCACTGTAGGGGAGTCTTTGAAGGGAGTAAAGACTGCTAGTCGTTCTTGCGTTTTCGGAGCCATCAGTCCAAGAGGATGCGTTTTGATCAAAGGAAGTCAGCCAATCGGTTGTATCGTCATCTATTAAACCAAAAAGAATCTGTCCATGGGCCCAGTCTCCCAGGTGTGAAACTGTGCCAACTACGCGAAACGACATATTCGTTTCAGTCATTGAAAAATCTTCTAGAATGACTGATGCATTCAGGACGCACCCAAATGACAGCATTAATAAAATTATTGAGATCTTCTTATTCATGATTTACCAACCTAATCAAATAAAAAATATAGAGAGTCAGAAAATAACCCCTCAAACTTGTCTGCAAGTTATTGAAATATAAAAACATCCTTTTCTTTAAGTAAATAAAAAAGATATTCTTTGCTTTTTTATGAACATTCGAAATAAGGGCGTATGCCCTGTAGGGCTATTACCCTCTTGTTTTGCTTTTTTACAATATGTCATTTTCTACCTTCAAATAATATTTAGTTTTAAATCTTGTCTATCAACTTTCCCTAAAAAGGTATGTTTTCATGGCTGTCGAACATCTCATCTAACTGAACACCCTTATCTCCATGCTCATCAATAAGCCCCTTGTATTCATAAATTAGACTTTTACTGATCTTCACAACATAGGAAGTTTCTCCTACTGTTAACCCTTTCTTTAAACATGCTGAAACTCGTTTGTAATCTTTAACATATCGCGTCACAGCATCCGGAGAATGTCGTGTGTCTTTAGCTGTCTGCTCAATTGTTTTCCCTTCAATAATAACACTGTAGCAAATCCCTTTTTTGTGTGTTAATGTCGGGCCCATATCGTGAACAACACCTCGCCTAGATCGGGGTCCATAACGTTAGACAAAGCCGCAAGGACTTTCTTTTCAAGTTCCTCATTCATTTTTATTTTTGTTCAATTATTCGTTTCGTACAAAACCCTTCAACCGGAGCCTGCTGGGGTTCTCTGGATCGGGCTGGGTTTCAACCGGCCCGCGGGCTGGTTTCTTTTGCTCCAAACGCGCAGCCCCATGGATAATACTCGCGCTGACTATTTCGTCAAAGACGCGCAAGCTGGCTTTCGGGTTGACTTCTGCTGCATTTTGATTTTCGCCATCATTTTTCTTGGCTTCACTTTCTTGAATAGCTTCGCTCAGTTCATCTTCAAGCTGGGCTTCCTCATCGACTTCAGCTTTAGTGGCAACTTCTTCGTCACCCCAGCCATCACCATCAGCCTCTTCTCCAGCACCCCAATCATCACCGGAATCCTGGGCTTCACCCTCCTCAGCCTTGCCTTCTTCGGTAGGAGCCTCATCGTCAGTTTTCTCAAGGGCGTCAGCACCTTTGTCTTCAGGGCGGCATTTTTCCTCAAAAACCACACTGGCTTTTTGACCTAAAATCACTTCAGTTTCACAGAAATCAGAGCCCAGTTTCTCACATTCAATCGTCGAATAACTGGCAATAATTCCGCCCATAATATCTTTCGTTTCAACGGTAATGCTTCCATCTGCGGCAATTTTGGAGTTTCTAATAGCCTGGTGAGCCACAACGTCCCCACCGATTTTTGCAGTAAGCTCATTTATATAACTACTTTCAAGGTCGCCGTCAATCTCCATAATAGCTCTCCCTTGCCCATTAACCCCTCCTTGAACAGATACATTTTCAGTAGATTTCAAAGTCGCTCCCTGAAAAGAGCCTTTAATCACTAGTTTATGTTTAGCATCTATAGCCGCACCGTCTTCAACATCACCGAGGATATGAGTCGTTTTTTCCGTTTCAAACAAACCATCGTGACTAGTTAAGTTTCCGCGAATCACAAAAATCTCATCACTATCGTAATTATCGTCGGAAGCATCACCTTTCGGAGCCTCTTTGATTTTTTCTTTCTTTTTAGATTTTGGCCTACGCAAATACCAAATGATACCAGCCACAACGGCCAAAATGCAAATGAAAACTGCTAATATTTTATAGATATTGCCTGAATCGTAGCGGTATTCACCTTCGCCATCGGCCTGTCCCTCTTTGAGCTCAGCATCCGAGGCCATGACTTTACCTTCAGCTTTATCATCGGAGCCAGACCCTTGCGCTGAATCTTCCTTATGAGACTTCTTCTTTTCTTTTTCCTCCGGCTTTGAGTCCTCAGATTCATTTCTCCTGTAATCAAAAATCACACGTAGTTTTTTGCGCTCTTTTTCGTTTAGCTTATTATCTTTCTTTTGGCTCGCGATAAGTGTATTTTCGCCCTGGCCAAGAATTTCTGGATTCTCTTTTGTCTCTTCTACCGATTCTTTACGAACCTGCACCTGGCCAGCTTCCACATCCACCCAAGCAGAGCCATCTGAACGTACTGCAATATACAATGTTGCTTGGCGAATTGTAATAGATCCATAAGGGACCTGTATTTGTAGGTCTTTGTCCAAGGAATCCTTTGCATCCACTTTAAGTTTACCTTTCTTAAGGGAAACGAGGGATTGCTGAGAACCCTCAACCAACCACTTGAAAGAACTTGGGCCAGATAACTGCAATTCGCTTTTTTTCTCTGGGAGTTTTAAGAAGAGAATTGAGTCCTCACTGCCAATATAGCGGTTGGACTCACGCACATATTTTCCCCCTGCCACTGGAGTGGGGAATTTTTGTTCGGGATGATGCAAGCGAATATTGCCTTTTGTGTGCAAAACAAAGAAGTC
>JADGBV010000219.1 GCA_015231345.1 Planctomycetota bacterium | reverse complement strand
TATTGAATTGGTTTGAATTAGGGTCAAGGTTAATTCCCTTAATGGAATAGCGCCCATCGACCATACGAGTGACAAATGAGTAGTAAACACGACATTGAAGCTTAGCTGCCAAAGCAAAGGGGTCTTCTGGGAAGTAAGCTGGGTGGCCTAAAAAGGGAAGTTCAAGAGTTCGCTGATTTAAAGTACGATCCCCATGCATGACTACGACCTCTTCATTTTTGATGGCTTTGTAAATCTCGAGGTATACGCCTGCACCATCTCCAGCATTAAGAATGCGAATCTGAGGTCCTTGTTTTCCTTGAATTTGGTCGATATATTTCTGCATTTTCTCACTTTCGCCTTGGTGCATTAAAATATTGAGGGTGCCAGTGTAAAAAGCGGGGATTAAACGTGAGGCTAGTTCCCAACCTCCATAATGACCGCTGATCAGAAGGCCTCCTTTCTCAATTCCTTTCAATTCACTAAAATTAAGACCAGAAAGTGGTGGTTGTGAGTCCGTTGAAAGATAATACATACGGTCAATAAGACATTTGCCCAGTTGAATAAACTGGAAATAAGGGAATAGAAAGCCTTCGTTCGGGTTGTTTTGCGCTTGCTGGTTTAATGACTGACGCATGTCTTTTACTTTTGAGATAAAATCCTTGCCGACATAGCGAGAATGAGATTCAAAAATAAAATAGAAAAAAGCGACAAAGTAAAGAGCAAAATAAGCGGCTTTTAAACCAAGGAATTTAAGGCAAAAATGAAAAAAAGCATAGCCTTCCTGCCCGCCTTTTGTCTTGCCGTCCCACTGAGGGTCTGTGTTTACTTTTGTCATCAGTTTGGTTGGGTGCTATTGCTGACAATGATAATTGGTCTTTTAGATCCTTTTGCCTGCTTAGTTTTGGTCATTTTGTCCCCTTGAATCCCCAAGTCTTAATGCAGCGAAATAGGTCCCTGTTCCAAGAATTAACCCTAAAATAGTGCCAATAATTAACCCTCCCAAGAGCCACTGGTAGAAAAGCCCTCCGGCATAGCTAATGCTAAACTCATCTAGGCTCAAAGAGGCCCATTCGCCCTTTAAGCAAAGAGATCCACAATGCAGGCTAAAAAAAACTAAAAAAGGGGCTAGGGGAGGTATGGAAATATGAGCTGCAGTCAATGCTGCCGCTTGGTTCAATTTTAAGAGCCATGCAAAAAAGAGTGTCAGCATAATTTGTAAACCATAAAAAGGAGTGCAGCCGATGATAACACCGACAAAGACACTTGAAAATAGTTTTGAGGGAGATGCGTTATTGTACAGTATAGTACGCATAAATGCCAAAAAACGGTCGATCCAAGATGGGTTATTGAGTTCATTTTGGGATGGCTTTCTGCTGGGGATTAAGCGCAGGAAAACCAAATAGGTGTTAATCATTGATATCCGAATATTATCGGGAATAGCTTTAAAGTGACTAACTCGCTCTTCTGGAGGGGGGTAGTATACCGAAATGGGAACTTCGCTTAACCCAGCACCTTCACGGAAAAGTTTGACCATAACCTCAACTTCAAATTCGTAGCGTCTTCCCCAAAAAGAAATGCCTTGTAGAAGGGCTAAGGGGTAAATGCGAAATCCAGATTGAGAATCGGCAACGGCAAAACCAGATTCTACTTTGATCCAAAAATTCGAAAAAGAGCGTCCAAACTGACTAGATTTTGGAACGTTCTCCTCAAAACGCCTTATTCCCACCACAAGGTTATTTGGGTTAGACTGGGCAGCTTCAACCATGTCAACGATATCTTCCGCTAAATGCTGTCCATCACCGTCCAACACGATGGCATGGCTATAACCTAAGGCAAAAGCATGAGCAAAACCTTTTTGTAAAGCCACACCTTTGCCGCAGTTTTTTGTGTAAGAAAGAACTTCAACTCCGGTCAATTCGGCTTTTTTCTCTGTGCCATCAATGGATCCATCATTTATGACGATCACTTTGTAGTGCTTCATGCAGTCTTTTATCACATCAGCAATGCTTTCAACATTGTTGTAGGTCGGTATAAGAATAATTGGAGAAAAAGACTGAGGGGTCATAAAAATGCAGGTTTAGGGGAAGTCCGTTTTTATAATATTTTAAAGAATAATAGGCTATAATAATCGGAATTTCAGGGTTGTAAAATCAACAATTAGAAAGAGTTCAGCATGTCCGTATTTACAAAGTCTATATGGGCCTATAAGATGAATCTCTTAATCTATACCTTATAAATAATGATTGCTTTAGACGGACATACACTAGATATTTCTGTACTATGGGCAATAAGCAAAGGACAGCAGAAAGTTGAGCTTAGCCCAAATGCTATCAAGCGAATGGAGAAAAGTCGCGATTTAGTAGATAAACTTGCAGGTCAAGAAAGAGCTATTTACGGTATAAATACCGGTTTTGGCCCCTTAAGCGGGGCTCGGGTTTCTGATGATGATCTAAAGCAGCATCAGATTAATCTCTTGCATCACCTTTCCGTTGGTCAAGGCGAGCTTTTTTCCCTTGAAGAAACACGAAGTATTATGGCTGCGAGGGCGAATGCTTTAGCTCGAGGTTTTTCAGGTATTAGCCCCAAGGTCGTGCAACTCCTTCTAGACTGCATCAATCACAATATTTTGCCAGAAATCCCTATGGAAGGATCCATCGGTGCTAGTGGAGACTTGGTTCCTCTTGCTCATATGGCTAGGATGCTAATCGGATTAGGGTCTGTAAGAACATCTGATGGAAGGAAAACGGCAGTCGAGGCATTTAAGGAGGCTGGCCTAGAGCCTATTGAGCTTAAATGCAAAGAAGGTATTGCTCTTGTGAACGGCACCTCTGCCATGACAGGAATTGCTGGATTAGATACATATGCTGCAGGGAAAATCTTGAGCTGGATGGAATTTCTTTGTTCTGGGTTATTTCAGGTTATGTCCGGTGAGCCAGAAGTCCTTTGTGAGCAAGCTCATCATGCCCGTGGTCATAGAGGGCAAAATATGGTTGCTGGACGCATAGCCGATTTTTTGAAAAGCAATCCGGAGTACAAAAAAGAAATAAATGATCATTTGTGGGGCTCTCACTCAAAACCGGTTGAATGGGGTATTGAAATTCAAGACCCCTATAGTTTACGTTGTGTACCTCAAATATTAGGAGCCTTCCAAGATTCCTACTGGCACGTGGAAATGGTTTTAAATCGTGAATTAAATGCTTCCACTGACAATCCTCTTGTCTTTGCTGAAACGGAATCTGTTATTCATAATGGTAATTTTTATGGCCAGCATACTGCCATGGTAAGTGATTACTTGCGTATGGGGCTAATTAAAATGGCCGTGCTTTCTGAAAGGCAACTGGACCGCTTGGTTAATTGGCGCTATAGTCAGGGGCTTCCCCCCATGCTTAGTGGTGCACGTGAAGGTTTGAATTCTGGTATGATGGGATGTCAATTGTTGGCCACTTCAATTGTTGCCGATGCTCGTCTTCTTGGGATGCCTGGTTCCATTCAGTCGATTTCTTCAAATGCCAATAATCAGGATGTGGTTAGTATGGGAATGTCTTCTGCTAAGCTTACCCGCGCCGTAATCCCTAAATGTTGGACATTGCTAGCTATTGAAGCATTGGCCCTTTGTCAGGCTGCTGAATTTCGTAAAGATGAACAAATATTTAAATCTACATTTGGGGGGCTTTATGAGCGTGTTCGCGAAGTTTCGCCAACTTTAGTGGAAGACCGCCCGCTTTATGAGGATATTGAAGCAGTCGTTAAATTATTGAAATCTGAACAGGTGCAAAATGAATGTTTCCCCGAACGACCCCAAGGGCCCTTGGAAATTAAGTGACGGGACTCAATCTGCCGGAGAGGGGCTAGATATTGAATCCATCATTGCTCCATTACTCGGTGCAGAGTGGGAAGCCAGATCCAAAGACCTAAGAGAAGATATTCGTAATTTATGTACTGAGGATCTTCAGGAGCATCTTAAAAAAAGCTTTGACGACCTAAGACTGGATTGGGGATACTACCCTCAGTGTCCGGTGTCGCATAAAATAGTCTCTCTGATAACACAGAGTACCTTATTGCACTATACTCAATTTGAAGGGAAGACTTCAGTTGCTGAGTTGCAGAAACTAGCTGCCAGCAGTCGGCCTTTATTGCTAACCTCGAATCATTTGGCTTACGGAGATGCTATCCTTATTAAGTCATTTCTTGATCGAGAGACTAGTGCCAACTTCCCTATTGTAGGACTGGCTGGCCCCAAGGCTTATCAAACGGTATTTAAACGTTTTATGGTGAGCTTTTTTGATTCTCTTTTAGTTCCTCAGCCGTCTGCTAGAGCGACAGAGGAGGCACAGGTTGATGTTCGACAGTCATTGCAAATTATGAAAAGAATTATACCCTTACTTAAAGAGCAGCTGTCAAAAGGTAAAGTTTTGCAGTTTTTTCCAGAAGGAAGTAGGAGCCGAGATGGCGCCCTTCAGCCATTTGTTCCTGCAGCTTCACGCTTTCTGGTAGACAACCCTCTTATCTGCCCCATTGGTCTTATTGGAACAGAATCATTGATGGGTGTCAATGATGATCGAATTGCAGTGGAAAAGATTATTCTTCGTTCTGGGCCCGTGCTCACCTACAAAGAGCTCTGTACTGGGTTAAACGACGAGTCAATGGGAGTTCATCTCCATAAAAACATAATGGACCGCTTGGGATATGTTACTGCGAGATTACTACCTAAAGAAATGCAAGGGGTCTATCGTCTCTCTACGAGTACACCGTTTAATGCTGGTGCCTTGGAGTGGGCTGAGACCATTAGCGTTTAGTCGAATTCTTATAAGAATAGAGCTAAGCTTTAAGCAGCCTCAGCCATTTAAAGACTAGAATACAACAAATAAACTAAATGTGACGCCTCCGTCTAGTATATCATTTTCTTGGCCTGACTCCCAGTTATCCCCATGGGTGATTTCAATTTCAGATTTGTCTATTCCTACTTCTAAACCATAGCCGACAGCTCCTTGTCGGTTAAATTCAACTCCTACAGCACCGCAAAAACCTATGCTGTCACCTTCAATTACATCCCCACTTACCATGTTTTTTCTAAGGCCTAGTTTTAAGTATGGACTTGTGTTGCC
Source organism: Planctomycetota bacterium (assembly GCA_015231345.1). Classification (GTDB taxonomy): domain Bacteria; phylum Planctomycetota; class JADGBV01; order JADGBV01; family JADGBV01; genus JADGBV01. The sequence goes on along the minus strand of JADGBV010000219.1, from coordinate 1,493 downwards.
TCTCAGTGGGTAGTAGCGAGCATTCAGTCCAAGGGGTAAATTAGTATAGCTTCCATCACCTAAAACCATAGATAAGGGGCCTATTTCTGCACCAAAACCTAATCCCGTAGGCATATGTTCTACATAAGGAGCACAAAAAAGTGCAATAGGTAGAGATTCTGTCGATTCGACATAACCATATGTTTCCTCTTCAAGTTTTCGTTGTGTCGCATCATTGATTTCGCTAAAGTAGGATGCATGAGTAAGCCCCAAAGGGATTCTCCATTTGAAGTTGGATTCTGCAGCTTCAGATAAGCTAAATATGGAAGTTATGCATAAAACTACGCTAAGTTTTTTTTGGATTCTTCTAAAATCAATCATAGTATTATTAAAGTAAAGATGCTATTTTGACGGAGTTATACTGGGGCTAGTACTTCTTCAAGCTCTAGATGATAATATTTATAAGATAATAGGTTTAAAAGAATTGACATTTTTTATCGTTATAAACAATCTCGTTCTACTAAGGCTCTAAAGTCTCTGAAGCACGATGAACTGTAAGTATATTTTGATAGTTAGTTTAACTGTAATGATGTTTTCTGGCTGCTTTGGCCCTCCACGCATCATCACTAACCCTCCTATGGTTAAGGTGCACAAGAATATTGTCTATGCGGTTGACAAGAAGGATAAACTTAAACTTGATATCTACATGCCTGAGCATATTTCTAAACCATCCCCAGCACTTTTATGGATACATGGAGGTGGTTGGGTGCGAGGAAGCAAGCGTTACAGCCCAATAGCTCCTATTGCAACAAGAGGAATTGTTATGGTGAGTGTGCAATACCGCCTTTTATCTGAAGAAACTCCCTGGCCTACACAGTTACATGATCTTAAAGCGGCTGTCCGCTTTTTAAGGAAAAATGCTAAGGAGTATAATATTGATCCCAACAGGATAGGAGCATGGGGTGTTTCTGCTGGTGGTCATTTAGCAAGTATGCTAGGTGTGAGTCAAGGCATCCCTGAACTTGAAGGAGCCCTAGGGGTTACAGATGCGAGTAGTGAAATTCAATGTGTGGTAGCCTATTGTCCTCCGACGAACATGACAGTTTTGTATGAGTCGGATGTTAACTGGAAAATGCACTATGCGATAAGGAGTCTTTTGAATGGCAAACCAAAGGATAATCCAAAATTAGCAACTGCAGTTAATCCGGCCACCTATGCTAGCAATGATGATGCTCCACATATTTTTATTCATGGCGATCAAGACCCCATTGTTCCTGTCAATCAAAGCACACTCCTATCCGATGCACTTATTGAGCAGGGAGTGGAGGCTGAGGTGCATATTCTAGAAGACCAACCACACGGAAATATAGTTATAAAAAGTAAAGCTGGGCGTGACGAAGTTCATGCCTTTTTGCAAAAGCACCTGGGGGCAGGAGCAGTTCCAGGCCCTGCAGGGATTTGAAATTCGTAATTGATATTTAATTAGGCGAAAAGCCTAGGTTTCGGAGAAAACA
>JADGBV010000218.1 GCA_015231345.1 Planctomycetota bacterium | reverse complement strand
CTACAGCTGAATCTGTACACAAGTATTTTGTGTTAAATACGGTTGGGCAATGCTTGAATGTAAAATCGAAGTCTCTTATGGCGCTCGGTCAAATTAAAGAAGCGAAAAGTGCTCTCGAGATACTTATTAAAGATTATCCCTTTTCTCAAGGTGTGGGTAAAGACAACCGCAAGGCATTAGTGAAAGATGCCAAAAAGCGATTGGAAGAGATCGCAACCAAGCTATAAATCTAGCCCTTTGTTTTGGAAAAAAACGATAAAAATAGCGTTTATTCTCAGAGCGATAGATACAATTATCGGCTGATTTCATTTATTTCAATGATCACTACGTAGGTCAACATGAAACATATCTCTCAAAATTCCATTCTCTTCATCACCAGCGTCGCTTTATTTTGCCTCAGCTCTTGCTCAGATAAGTCAAGCTCGGACAAAGATGAAGTGAAGATATCTTCCTTTCCTCAAAGGGATAATACTTTAATTCAAGAGGAGGTTGGGAATTTGGAAATTGGTATGAATGAGGGCCAGTCATATGAATTGAGCCAATCAAAGGACTATCCCTATTGGCCAGATTATCGCAAAGTTCCCCTTAATGAAATCAAGCCGCAAACCTGGAGAAAACAAGATGACATCATTACTGGCTGGGATTGGTCGCACCCTCCAGGACTCAATCCCTCAGATCGATCTTTGATCGGTTTGGATCGCTATATTGGATTCCGCAAAAATATAAAAAGTATTAGCCCAATTTTCCCATCAAATCCCGTTATCCTTCATTGGGTCCATTGGAAAGAGATAGAGCCAGAAGAGGGTGAATACAAATGGGAGCTCATCCTAAATCGTCTTAAGCAAGCTGAAAGGCAGGGCAACCAATCCGTTCTGCGTATTTTAAGCTGTTCTAAACACGCAAAAGGTTCAGCTCCTTCGTGGTTGGAGAAGTATAAGGTTCCTACTTTGCCCAAAACGAAAGGGCAAACGAACTACGATCCATCTCACCCAGCCTTTCACAAACACTATTTAAAGTTAATTGCCTCCATGGCCAAAACAGAGATCCCAAGCTTAGTTCAAGCGGCTTATGTGGGCTATGCATCACATTCATTGGGCGACGAGGGTATTGGACCTCATGGGGTAAACCCCGATGATGTGCCTCATGTGATAGAGCGGTTAGATGCCTGGGGAAATGCCTTTAAAGGAATGGAATACAAGGTCTTCATGGGAGGGCCTTCTGAATACGGCTTCAATAAAGGCTTTGGAGTTCGGCGTGGATTTGTAGAGATGTATCTTTATACATTGCCTGATAAAAATATCGGACAAAGCATTGATAAGAATGGGTACATAGTCGTCGATGGAAATTCTCCTGTTCTGAGGAGAAACCCTTTTCATGGCGAAGTGAATGAGGAGTATGAAGAAGCTTGGGCAACGGAAGCAAGAGGTTTTCGTTTTGGAAAAACAACGGAGAGTTTTGCTTACCGATACTTTTGTGCTAATCTACGACTCTTGCAGATGAGATGTAGCTATGTTCACAATAAGGATACGATTGTTCCGGATATGTTGCCTTTTGTTGCTCAGGAACTCGGTCGAACGGTCGAGAATGCTCCAGATGTTTGGTGCTTTTTGCGCGAAAGTTATATCAATGCTAACTATTATATGAAGAAAGATTATCTAAATCGAGGCATAACAAAGGAAGAGAAAAGAAACGGTCTAGCGGCAAAAAATTGGGAGCGTTGGCTTTATCAACGCGATAGTGAAGGTTTCGAAACCACTCCTGCAGTGAAAATTAAACAACCGATAAAGATGTGGATGGTGCAAAAGGATAAGGTTTACGATTACATTGCTCGCAAAGGGAAAAAGATGGGCTTTGCTGTTGATGATGCTTGGGGAGGGGGTGGCCCTCAGAATGTCGTGGTCAAAGTGACTTATTTTGATGAAGGGACGGGCCTCCTTGCTGTTCATTGTAAGACGAGTTCTGGTAAGCATCAGCGCAACATCCAACTCAATGGCAGCGGACAACTCAGAACAGCCAGCGTCTTTTTGAAAGATGTGATCTTTGATGGAAAGGACTTAGACTACGACTTGACTCTTGAGGGTGAAGGAAATGAAATTGTCGTCTCTTTTGTTAGAATCATCAAGGATCTATAAGAAAGAAACAGTTGATTCTTGTTCGATGAGTTTTGTTCTGAAGCATTGCTTTGAATTTTTGCTTCGAGAATAGGACTCTTCAATATAGTTGTTCTTCAATCGTTTTATGCTCTAATCGATTGACTTAACCAATCTTTCTAATGCGTATGTAGGGTAATAAGGGTCTTTGACGAGATCGAACAATTTCACACTTCCATATATTCTTATTTCATTAAAGCTCCGACTGAATTACAATATGACTCGCTGTAAGCTCGCCGCTTTTTGCCTTTAAGGTGATGGAACCGGCTTTACCTTTTTCCGATTTGATCACAACAAGGCATAAGCCATTGAATGCTTTGCGGTAATGAGCCTGAAAGGGTTCATGACTTGCAGCGTTACCATTGCCAACGGCAAGGATCGTTCCCGGTCCACTGATTTCGAAGTTGACCATATTGTGTGAGCGCGGAACTACATTGCCTATATTATCGCGTATACTAACGGTTACGAAGGACAAGTCATAGCCATCGGCTGATATTTCTGAACGGTCTGCTTTAAGTGTAACTGCGGCGGCTTTACCCGTCGTAGCAGTATTTTTCTCAGCCCATTTTTTGCCATTCTTATAAGCAAGGACTTTCAATTCGCCCGGTTGGTATACCACCTTATCCCAGCGCAAACGATACTGGAACTGGCCTTTCTTTTTGCGTCCAAGGGATTTGCCATTGAGGAATAATTCCGCTTCGTCACCCGAAGTGTAGACGTGAACGGGTGTTTCCTTCCCAATACGTCCTGGCCAGTTCCAATGTGGCAGGATATGCGCCATGGGTAGGTCGGGGCGCCAGCGTGCCTGATAGATATAGAAGCGGTCTTTCTTAAACCCACAAAGGTCCATAATTCCAAAGTAGGAGCTGCGTGAGGGGGCCTTTCCGCCCATTTTTGCCATTAATTCCATCATCTTTTTCTTTTGTGCTTCATCGGTAAAATTCAATAGGTTCGTTTGGTCCTTATTGTAGGGAGTTGGTTCTCCGATATAATCGAAACCAGTCCAGACAAATTCACCGGCAACAAAGGGGTTCTTGTCCTGTCCTTCAAACTCAATATCCGGACGACTAGCCCATGGGGGGGCTGAAAAATCGTAGGAGTTAACCTGAAACTCAAAGGCTCCACCAGCCTTATCCTCACTGAATGGGAAGAAGTATTCTCCGCGAGAACTCACACATGATGCTGTTTCACTGCCATAGAGTGGAATGTTAGGATTCTTTTCGCGGAACTGCCCATATAGGTGCGGTTTGTAGTTATAGCCAAATGCATCCATCGTATTCTGGAATCCATTAAAACCAGCATTTGGTTTGCTACAACCAACGGTGACCATTCGGGTTGGGTCCTCATTTTTGACAATATCTCGAAGATGGTTAGAGACCTTGTGTCCAGACTTCTTACCCTGCTCTCTCACTTCATTGCCCGTACTCCACATAATGACCGACGGACTATTGCGATCGCGACGTACAAATTCACGCAGGTCTGCTTTGTGCCATTTTTTGAATAATGAACCATAGTCATTTGGGTTTTTACCTGCTTCCCAGCAGTCAAAGGACTCATCGACAATAAGAAAGCCAAGACGGTCGGCAAGGCTAAGCAGTTCTGGTGCTGGCATATTATGAGCCGTGCGAATGGCATTACAGCCCATTTCGCTGAGAATTTCGAGTTTTCGCTCCATACCGCGTGAATAGAATGCTGCTCCAATTGGCCCCAGATCGTGATGTTCACAAACGCCTTTGATTTCAACACGTTTACCGTTTAGAAGGAATCCATTATCGACCGTAAACTCAACGGTACGGATTCCGAATACGGATTTTAAAGTATCGGTGACTTTTCCGTCAACGGTGATCTTACTTACCAGACAGTAGAGGTTCGGAGTTTGAGTATCCCATAACTGAGGACTCTCAATATCGAAGGATATTTTGCTGGGAGGAACAGTTCCGTTAACGAGTTTGATTGTTGTTGGGTTAATGGCCTGAATGAGTTTGGGTGTTTGTACGCCACCTTTGCCGAGAAAGTATAGTTTTCCTTCGACGATGGCTTTTCCATTTACGCCACTCTTGTTTTCAAGGCTATACTGGACCTGTACGCGAGCATTTTGGGACTCCACCTTTGGAGTCGTTACGAAGACGCCGCCATTGGGGAAATTGACTTGTCCGGTTTTGACCAGCCAGGTATTACGATAGATGCCTCCGCCCGGATACCAGCGAGAGGACTCTTTGGGATTATCTAGGCGAATGGCAATAAGGTTTGTCGCACCAAATGTTACAAAGTCAGTCATATCAATTCGAAACGAAGCATAGCCATAAGGCCAAGCGCCAGCTTCTTTGCCATTGACATATACTTTTGCATGGGACATGGCGCCATCGATATCGAGAAATATGCGTTTGTCAGCATCGGAAGCAGCTAAGGCGAATGCTTTGCGGTACCAGCCAATGCCAGCCCATGGCAATTTTCCCGTTCTGTTTGGTAGTTCTTTTCGGAAAGGCCCTTCGATTCCCCAGTCGTGTGGTAAGTCGAGTTTTCGCCACGAAGAATCATTGAAATTGGGAGCCTGGAGCTCTGGTGGCTCCGTCTTTGTCGAACCATCGGCCATTGCACCGAAACGGGCAAATGTCCAGCCGCCATTGAAGTCCGTGCGGGTCCGTGAACTGTTTGCATCAATCTCCGGAATTTTCGCAATCACACTATTTCCTGTGATGATACTTTCTGCACTAGCGCTGCCGCAGGGCAGTAATACTATGAGAAGCGCTGCGAGAATCCTAGCAGTGACTGTTTTGATCAGTGAGAATTTATTGACTGAAAATAATTTCATATGGCACAGGGTGAGAATGGTATATTTCTTCAGCATTTTTTGACTCGTAAAATGGTGATGATGGATTCGTTCGCACTCTTATACGAGTGCTTGATAGAAAGTTTAACGAGATTCTCAAAAATCTAGTAAATTTTTCTACTTCAGCCTGATATTAGCCCAGCGACTTGTTGATCTTCATATACATGTTCAATGGAAAGGAGGTCAATCCACACGACTACAGCTTGACGGACTGAGATATATGTTAAAATTTCATTTCATTTACTTATCATTTATGATAAATCAAAGAAATGAAATTTAAGGACCTAGTTGCAAGTACGAATCACCTTTCATGTTTCCGAACATCCTATTTAGGAGCAGGGAATTCGCTCGCACAGATTCGGCTTCAATTAGATCGGTGGGAAAAAGCTGGGAAGGTCAAAAAAGTAACTAAAGGCGTTTATTCGCTTTCACCTCCTTATATAAATGCGGCTCCTAATGTGTTCTCCATTAGTTCGACTTTACGGAGTGCTTCTTACGTTTCATTACAATCGGCACTTGCTTATTATGGGCTGATCCCTGAGTATGTCCCGAATACTTTAGCGATAACCACAGGAGGGCCTTGGCAAGTAATTTCTCCTTTCGGTTCTTTTTTCTTTCGTCATATTAAAGACTCTCTTTTTTGGGGATATGAGCAACAAACAGATCAAGGGCAATCTTTTTTTGTGGCTACACCAGAAAAGGCTCTTCTCGACCTCCTTTATATTACGGCGGGCTCAGATAATCCTGCCTATGTGGAATCCCTCAGGCTGCAAAATTGTGACCGACTGGATATAGATGTTCTTCATGAATATTCAGAACGTATGAAAAGTAAAAAAGTAAGTCGTGCGCTGGTGTTAGCAGTGAAATATATTGAAGAGAACGATGAAGGTTACGAGTTATGAAAGAACACTTAAAGAAGATTCTAAAGCAAGCAAATAACAATCCTGAAGGTCGATGTCTTCTTCGGGAATATTTACAAGCTCGATCCCTAGAGTTTTTGCAGAATAAAGGAGCGTTTTCCATGTGGTCTTTTGTCGGAGGAACTTCACTGAGATTCCTCTATGATTTGTCCCGTTTTTCAGAAGACCTTGACTTTTCCGCTACCAAAGAAGTTTCTGAACAAGACTTCATTAATATGCTGAATGCTGTGAAATCCGGTTTTGAAAAAGAGCTATATAGTATTACGATCAAAGCAAAACCCAATAGAACAGTTCAATCAGCTTTGATTAAATTTCCAGGTCTAATGTATGAAGTTGAGCTCTCGGCCCATAGCTCAGAAACAATTTCAATAAAACTTGAAGTTGACACCAATCCGCCAAAGGGGTGGCAGTGTGAGAATAGTATTGTTCGGCGCCATACTATGCTTAATATACAGCATTATACCAAACCATCACTTTTAGCAGGGAAAGTGAACGCTTTGTTGAGTCGAACGTATACGAAAGGACGTGATTATTATGATCTAATGTGGTATTTGACTGATCATAAAGAACTGCAGCCTAATTTTATTCAGCTTAATAATGCACTTGAACAAACAAGTTGGCAGGGTCCGATCCTCAATGCAGAGAATTGGAAGGAAATTGTTGCTCAACGTATTGAGAGTACTA
>JADGBV010000217.1 GCA_015231345.1 Planctomycetota bacterium | reverse complement strand
CTGAATTTGCTCACTTAAATGTTCACAGTCACTTTTCTGTGCTCCAAGGCCTATGTCACTTAGGACCACTAATAAAAAGATGCACTGAAACGGGCATGAAGCATTTGGCGATTACTGATAACGCCAATATGTTCGCTTCCATAGACTTTTTTAAGGCCTGCCAGTCTGCAGATATTAAGCCTATTATTGGCATGACGGTCTATATAGCTCCCGAAAATTGTCGTGAGCATCGCATTCAAGAAGGCGTAAGGATTGGTCGTCGCTTGGTTTTACTAGCTAAAGATTATAAAGGCTACCAGACCTTGTGTCGCTTATCCAGTTTGGCTTATGTGGAAGGCTTTTACTTTAAACCCAGGATTGATAGGGAGGTTTTGAAAGCCGATCATGAAGGCTTAGTGATTTTGAGTGGTGGCATGGGCTCGGAGCTTCACGATGCACTGAGTAAAGGAAGTGAGCAAAGAGCGAGAGAGACTATTGAGTTTTACAAAAACCTTGTTGGTGAGGAGAATTATTATATTGAAATTCAGCGAACGGGTATAGAAGAACTCGATACGGTCAATCCCCAGGTTTTTGATTTAGCTGCCGAATATAACATAGACTGTGTGGCTACGAATGATGTTTATTATGTTGAGAAGGAAGATACTTTACCTCATGAGATACTCATGTGTGTGGGTCAGCAGCGTCTGCTGAACGATGCCTCTCGACCAAGATTTAGTACAGATGAGTTTTACCTAAAAACTCCCGATGAGATGGCCGAGCTCTTTTCTGATAAACCTGAGTGCATTGCCAATGCACTGAAGGTTGCTGAACTCTGTAACTTGGAGTTCCCTCCTAGGCAATACCACTTACCCGTTTTTCCGACACCGGACAATATGTCTGTGGAGGAGTATTTTGACCTGAGCTGTCTAGAAGGTCTTAGGAATCGCTATGGTGATGATTTACCAGCTAATATATTAGAAAGATACGAAGTCGAAAAAGGTGTGATTTTAAGAACAGGGTTCCCGACGTACTTCTTGATTGTTGCCGAGTTTATTGCCAAAGCCCGTGAAATGGATATTCCCGTTGGGCCGGGTCGCGGTTCAGCTGCAGGTTCCATTGTCGCTTATGCTATGGAAATAACCGATATTGACCCCATGCGTTTTGATCTCCTTTTTGAGAGAGTTTTAAACGAAGAACGAGTGTCCATGCCTGATATTGATATTGACTTCTGTCAGGAAAGACGAAAGGAAGTCATCCAGTATGTTGTGGAGAAGTATGGACGGGATAACGTTTCTATGATTGCCACTTTTGGCACAATGAAGGCGAAAGGAGTGATTCGCGATGTAGGGCGTGTTCTCAATGTGGACCTTAAGCAAGTTGACAAGATGTGCAAAATGATTGCTGATGCCAAGAACCTCAAGGTCGCCGTAGAAGAGAATTTTGAATTCAAAGAGCTAGTCGAAGCCGACGATGAAAGTAAAAAGCATTTTGATTTATCGTGTAAACTGGAAAGTACTATCAGGAGTATCGGTACTCATGCTGCTGGTGTTGTTATAGCTGATAAGGATTTAAAAGAATACCTTCCTTTGTATCGCGCAGACGATACCATATCCACTCAGTTTACCATGACTTCCGTCGAAGAGGACTGTGGACTTCTAAAAATGGACTTTCTAGGTTTGCAGAACTTAACGGTGATCAAGAAAGCCGTAGAAATGATCCGTGAGACGAGAGGAATAGAGGTGGATGTGCGCGGTTTGCCTCTCGATGATATGAGTAGTTACGAACTCTTGCAGCGGGGAGAAACTGCTGGTGTGTTTCAATTTGAATCGGAGGGTATGCAAAATCTTCTTAAAAGGGCCAAGCCGGATAAGTTTGAAGATGTGGTGGCCTTACTTGCGCTCTATCGACCAGGCCCTCTGGGTAGTGGCATGGATAAAGTTTTTGTTGAATGTAAAAATGGGCTGCGCGATATAGAATACCCCCATCCACTTTGTGAAAGCGAGTTAAGCGAAACATACGGAATTATCCTTTACCAAGAGCAGGTGATGCGTTTGGCTAATAAGCTAGCGAATTTCACCCTAAAAGAAGCGGATAACTTGCGTAAGGCTATGGGTAAGAAAAAGGTGGATGTGATGATGAAATTTAAATCAAAGTTCATCGAAGGTTCAGTTTCTAACGGATTACCTCAAGATGTGGCTGAAGGGATATTCGATCTTATGCTGGAGTTTGCCAAGTATGGTTTTAATAAGTCTCACTCTGTGGCTTACGCTTATGTGAGTTATCAGACGGCTTACTTGAAAGCTCACTTCCCGCAAGAATTTATGGCAGCACTTATGACATGCGATATTCGCAATATCGAAAAAATTGCTTTTTTCCGCGAAGAATGCCGACGCATGAAAGTCGAGGTTTTGCCTCCCCATGTGAATGAAAGTGCTTATGATTTTCGTGTGGTGAATGGCAAAGTTCGTTTTGGTTTAGGTGGCGCTAAAGGAGTGGGGATTCCTGCCGTCGAAGGCATTGTGGAAGCCAGGGAGAAAGATGGCGACTATATAAGCTTTGATGAGTTTATTGAAAGGGTGGATCTCAGTCGCTGTGGTAAAACAGCCATTGAATCGCTGATAAAAGCTGGAGGCTTGGATGATTTGGGAGCTAATCGCTGTCAGATGTTTGAAGGTGTTTTAAGTGCCATGAAAATAGCACAGAGCGAATCGAAAAAAACAGAGCAAGGGCAAATGATGCTTTTTACTGTAGAAGAGGATGAGGGAGACGAAGCTCCTAAAAACTCAAACCTGCCCGATTTGCCTGAATGGCCAGAAAGAGATAAACTAGCGAAAGAAAAAGAAGTCTTGGGTTTTTATGTGAGCTCACACCCGCTTGCGTCTGTGCAAAGACCTTTGCGTTATTTTTCGTCAATTAATTTATTACAACTAGCCGACTTAGAAGAGGGGTCTGAGTTGTGTATCGGTGGGATTATAAGCTCCAGTGCTCATCGCTTTTACCGTGAAAATAAGAAAATGTACAATTTTCACTTTGAGGACCTAAGTACATCGATAGATTGTGTGTATTTTTGCCCCGAAAATGATAAGTATGGGCATTTACTCGTTGATGATGAAATTGTCTTTTTGGTGGGGCGTGCAGGTAAAGATAGGGTGGGGGACCCTAGTATTCGCGTATCACGTATCATACCACTGGAAGAGGCGGAGCTTCACCTTTCCAGTTCTTTGGCGCTGCATCTTGATTATAGTGCTATCGAAGAAGAGAAAATGCGTGACCTACGTAAACTTACTCAGCAGTATAAAGGACGCACACCTATTTATATTATTGCAAATAAAGAGGGCTCCTTTTTGCAATTTAAACTTGATGATCAATATTCGGTTAGTTTAGAACCGCGTTTTTTAGAGCAGTTGCTGGAAAATTATGATAAAAAACAAATAGAAGTCCGCAAGTACAATAAGAGCTTACTTGGTGGTAGGCGTTGGTGATGACTGCTATGGATGCGCAGAGATTTTTGGCTCTTGCATCAAGCGATTTGTGTTAATATGAACTATGGTGACTCTCAAGACTTTTCAAAGGATCTGTTATGAATATAGATGATCGGATGGCTTTTGCCGTAAGCATTGCGGGAAAGTTGGCTCAGTACCAGCTCAGTTTTCAGCTAGATTCGATGAACTTGGAAAGAAAGTCCGATGACTCCCCTGTCACAGTCGCCGATAAGGAAAGCGAACGCATGTTTCGTCAGGCCGTAAAAGAAGCCTTTCCAGAAGATGATATCTTAGGTGAGGAAGAAGGTGGCGGGGAAGGTGGAAAGCCTAGGTGGGTGATTGATCCCATTGATGGAACCAGAAAATTCATGCGTAACCTTCCCTTTTGGGGAATTTGCATTGCTTTTGAAGTGGAGAGCGAAGTCGAATTAGGCGTTGTGGCAGTCCCCGGAAGTGGGAAAATGTGGACGGCACAAAAAGGTAAAGGTGCTTGGTGCGCTGGGCAAAGAATTACTGTTGATCAATCGGAGCTCTCGTTGGATAGAGCTATTCTGACCATGCCACCACGAAAGTGCTTTACTGCAGAAAAGAGCGAAGCTTATTTCGATAATTTACAAGAAAGGATTGAGCATGACCCTGGTTTTCTGGATGCCTACTCCTATTCGATGATTGCTGATGGTCGGGTGCATGGGCTTCTAAGCTGTGCAGATCGCTGGTGGGATATTGCTGCTCCTGTTTGTATTGTGAAAGAAGCTGGTGGCTGTTTTACTGATTTAAAGAACGGCCCTCCTGCTGAAGGAAAATTAAATTTGGCCGCATGCCCTTCTATTCACGAAAAGCTTCTGGACTGGGCGAAATATCTTGCCTAAACTGATTCAGGGTCTTTGTTAAGAGTTCAATGAGCCCTCCTGAACTTAGCCTCAGAGATGTTTCTGTGTCGATAAAAGGCAAATCGATTCTTCAGGGAATTAACCTCAACCTTGAAAAGGGTGAACATATGGCACTCACAGGGCCCTCAGGTTCTGGGAAGTCATCTCTCCTTAAGGTAGTCATGGGTGTGCTGCCTGTCAGCTCAGGTCACGTAGAAATTGAGGGGCAGGCTCTAAGCTCTAAGACTGTTTTTGCTTTGCGGCAGAAAATCGCCTATATCGATCAGAGTAGCGCTATGGGTGCTGAGAGCGTGGAAGATGCACTAATGCTTCCTTACACTTTTAAGGCCATGCAGGACAAAGAACCAAATCGCGAAGAACTGCTTCATTACTTAGATTTATTGGCTTTTGATAAAAAAATACTACATGAAAAATGCTCCGTTTTATCAGGTGGGCAGCAACAAAGGTTGAGTCTAATTAGAGCCTTGCTTCTAAAAAGACCACTTATTCTGGCGGATGAAGTGACAGCCTCACTTGATGCGGAAAATAAAGAAAGGGTGATGGACTTGTTGCAGAATTGCCAGGCTAGCATTCTCTCTATTTCCCACGATAAGGAATGGATCGAAAGGTGCCCTAAAACTCTCGTTTTGAATTCTGGAGAAATTGTATCAGGAGAGGGTGATGGGTAGTACCGTTGATATTCCCTTTGAGAGAATGCTTCTTCTCTACGCCTTGATGCTGATTCCTCTTGGTTTATTTTACCGTGAGCAGTTGGGGCTAATTAAAGAGACCTGCGTCGCTTTATTACGCATGACAGCACAACTTCTCTTGGTTGGCTTTTATCTCTTTTATGTTTTTCATTGGAATAGCATATTTTATACTTCTCTGTGGGTCGCTATTATGTTGCTGAGCGCTAATTTGGCCATTCTTAAGAAAAGTGGTTTGCGCAGGCAAGTGTTTTTTAAAAGCACGATGATGTCCATAGCTCTTTCAACTTGTGGGGTATCGTTCTTTGCACTTTTTGTTGTGATTCAGCCTTCGCCCCCTTATGATGCACGCTATATCATTCCTATTGTTGGTATGCTTTTAGGAAATACTTTGCGCTCTAATATTGTATCTTTAGAGCGTTTTTATTCTTCCGTGCGTGATCACAGGGACACTCATCTTGTGAAATTAATGCTGGGAGCAGAGCTTAGTGAAGCCGTGGCTGTGCATTTTAAGGAGGCTTTGCGCGCAGCTATTAGACCGACTTTAGCGACCATGGCTACTGTGGGAGTTGTTTCCTTGCCGGGCATGATGACAGGGCAAATTTTAGGTGGTGGAGAACCTTTGATTGCGGCAAAATACCAAATTGCCATTATGATTCAAATCTTTGTGGTGATGGTCCTTTCTTCTTATTTGAATATTCGCATGAGCTTAAAAAACGCTTTTGACGAATATGGAAATCTTAAAGAAGAGATTTGGTTGGAATAAATTTAGCGCAAAAAGAAGTACGCACCAGCAGCCACAGCAGCTGCGCCTAAACCTAGTAGAATCCAGAGCAATTTTGAGCTTCCACCCATTTTCCAAATAGCGCTATGGTCTTCCTGTAATTTGACTGTCGTAATGGGTTCCTTATCGAGTTGGTAATAAACTCGTGAGAGTCCCCATGTTCTGATATCAAAACGCAATTCACCGAAAAAAGGTATGACTCTATTAACGTAAACGGCAGAGTTTTTGATACCTTGATGTTTTTGTACGTAGTCCAGTCTTTGTGGAGCCTCTATGAGGTTGCCGTCTTGATTAAAATAGCTTATTGTACATTCGGTCATTTTGGCTTCGGGCTTTTTTACGATCATTTCAAATTGTTTATAGAAACGTTTATCAAAGTGGTAAACAGCAAGGCTTTTAAGGTGAATGCATTTGTCGTCTTTAAAACTCATATAAAGCTTGCGCTTCTCGGGAAGCACAACTTGAATGATGTTTTTCCCCTCTGTTCTAATCCATCTGGCCTCATCACAATCTTTAAGGTCGACTTCCAGTTCATTGAAACGCTCACTGATTGCTTTTACATTGCGAACGAGAGTTTCTTGGGCGTCAGTGATTTTTTGGGCCATTTCAGCAACTAATAGAGAAAAAGGCCTTATAATCTGTTTTTTTGTTTGACAAGAATTCCGTTAAACTTAAGTATATAAATGACTTAATAATGGGCTGCAAGATTAGGTATCAATAAATTATGGTGTTTTGAGCTAAGCACAGCGATATTAAATTGAAAGA
>JADGBV010000216.1 GCA_015231345.1 Planctomycetota bacterium | reverse complement strand
ATATTATTCATATCAGCCTGAGAAAATTCACTACGCGCTCTGGCCGTAGGTTAAAAAGTGATTATGAACGTCTCTCCTCAGGCAATACGATTAATGGTTTAGTTCTGGATTTACGCTATAATAGTGGTGGCAGTGCCTATGGGACTCGAATCCTCCTAGACTACCTCATCGACAAGGATGATTCCGATGCCACCATCTACAGTATTAATAACTCCAGCGAGGTCTTTTACTTCGGCGACTACGACGATGAAAACATTGATCCCTTTGGAAAAAGTAAATTCGTTCTTTTGCAAAATGAAGACTCCGCATCTGCCTCTGAAATCACAGCTGGCGTCTTAAAACATTACGATGAAGCTCTAGTTCTCGGCAATAAAAGCTTTGGCAAAGGCATCAGTCAAACTCTAAAAGAACTGGCCGATGAATCTGGAATCGCCATTCCATTCCAAAGCCTTCTTCTTCCAGGTGAAGTCGACTATCATAATCAAGGCATCGAGCCAGAAATCTACTACACCACTGAACCAGGTAGCCTAAGTGATGATAGCCAATTAGATGCCGCTATTCAGTGGATCAATTCTGGGGAGGTATCTGGAGCTGAAGCCAGTGAGGACCTTACCCTCAACAAAGGTCATCAGCGGCGAGACCCATCATACAAGTACAGTCATCGTATTATTTACTAATCAATTATGTCAATCGAAGCAGAAGAAGCGCAAGTCATCCTCTCAGAAACCATTCCCGTAGAAGCTGGTGCACCCTCACTCGGAATTGTTGATCACTTTGCCAGTATTGACTGGCAAAATCTGCTCATGCGCAATGCTCTCATTTTCATTGGTTGTCTTGTCGGTTATTTAATTGCCAAGAATTACATCTTAAGAGTCATCAGGCATTTCATTAAAAAAACCCCTTTTAAATGGGATGATTTCCTAGTCAAACATAAAGTATTTCAAATAGCTCTGCAAGCCATTCCCTTTCTGGTTTTTTATTACTTCGCCAAAGATATAAGCTTAAACTGGGCCCCCGCGCAGAAGTGGATTGAAAAGTTTATGCTTTCAGCCATCGTCATCATATCTATGCAAACCATTGCTGCATTGATGAATGCTTTTACGGATGTCTATCGTCAGCTCAACCAATCCATGCGCAGGCCCATAAAAGGCTACGTGCAGATGATCACAATTTTCATGTATTTTTTGGGCAGCCTGCTCATTATAGCCATCATACTCGAAAAAGACCTCACGGCTATTTTTGCTGGACTTGGAGCTCTTACAGCCGTCATACTCTTAGTTTTCAAAGACACAATCCTCGGTTTAGTCGCTAGTATTCAGATTACATCCAACCATCTTATTAAGATTGGCGACTGGATTGAAATAGATAAGTATGGAGCAGATGGTGATGTCATAGATATTAGCTTACACACAATCAAGGTTCAAAACTGGGATAAGACCATCACCAGCATCCCTACTTATGCCCTCATCTCAGATTCCTTTAAAAACTGGCGAGGCATGTCAGAATCGGGAGGCCGTCGCATCAAAAGAAGTCTTTCCATTGATGTCAGTAGCATTCACTTCTGCAGCGAAGCACTACTCGAAAAACTATGCAAAGTCGACTTACTTGAAGACTACCTCCAACAAGTCAACCAAGAGATTGATGAATATAATACCAAAGATGTCAAAAACACAGGTAATCTCATCAATGGTCGTCATCTTACTAACATTGGTATTTTCAGAAAATATGTTGAAGCCTATCTGCATAAGCACCCAAAAGTTCACAAAAGTATGACCTTTCTCGTTCGCCACCTTGAGCCAGGCCCAAATGGCTTACCCATACAGATTTATGTTTTTAGCAGCGATCAGGTTTGGAGTCATTACGAAAGCATTCAAGCAGATATTTTTGACCATATCCTTGCTGCTGTCCCAGAATTTGAGTTACGGGTATTCCAGAACCCTAATGGATATGATTTTCAAAGCTGGAAATCACCTTTAACTACATAGAAAAAAAGATTTTGTATTTTTTTTCACACCCCTGATTTTGCCAGCTTAGTATCTCATTTATGTGGTAACTCGTTGCAAAATAGGCTAAGTGCTATAACATGCACCCAATTGGACATTAGAATTTAAATATTAATTTGGCGGAATTAATTCAGGGTATCGAAAGTGATTTCTTTCCTTTTCAGAAGGAACATGATACCTATATTAATTCATCTAATGCCTGGAAGATTTTGGTTGTTGATGATGACCGTGATATCCATGCTCTCACCAGTATTGTATTGAAAGATCTTACCTTTGATGAGCGTCCACTACAACTTCATTTTGTTTTTTCAGGCGAAGAGGCATGTGACTTCATCGACCAAAATCCTGATTGTTCTCTTGTTCTCCTTGACCTTATGATGGAGAAAAGCAATTCAGGAATACTCGTAGCCAATCATATCAGAGAAATAGCTAAAAATCAACAAGTTAGAATCATTTTACGCACAGGAGTTTCCAATACTCCAACAGTAAGTGCACTCATGCAAAAATACGATATTAATGATGTCAAAGTCAAAACAGAACTGACGGCTGACAAATTTAAATCATCAATTCTCAGAGCCCTACAGCAATTCTCTGAACTTGATGAGCTACAGCGAGTGACACAAAATGGAGCGTTTGGTGCTGTTGAAGATGCTCTTGATCCACTGAGAGGCTGCGTGGAAGCATTACAACGCACAAAGCTTAGCCCTGCTCAAAAGAAACTTGTACAAAAGCTTAACGAAATTAGCTTAAAGCTTCTTAAATCAACAAGCCCAGAAATTCCTCAAGCCCAATAAGAGGCAACCCTTTTGCCATATTAACTTGGCAAAAAAGTCTTAGACAAATAAACTAACTTTGGGCTTCTAGAAATTTTTCTTCTAGCTTAGTCAGCACATTCTCTTGCTCTTCGACGCATTTCGTGAGGGAATCAAGATTCTCATCAAAAAAAGCTGAACCTTGAGCGATTTCTTTAATCAAATCCATACCGGCTTTTAGGTTTTTAAACATCTCTTTGACCGTTTTGATTTCCCTAGGTCCTGAACAGACGTCTACTTTTTCCTTACAGTATTTCATGTACATCAAAAGCTCTTTCGCAAACATATGAGGTCTCTCACTAGCGACTAAAGATTCACTACGCCCATAGAGATGATCAACCATTTCTTTCAAGCTATACTCGCGATCAAACCACTTAATATTTGGTCCAGGGCATATCGCCTGCGCAGGCTCGCCTTCGACGATTTGCAATTCGATTAGTGCGCTATTACCTAAGTGGTCACAGATACAGGCTTTTTCCAGGACCGCATCAATCTGGCCTTTTTTAGCCTCAGCACTGAGTTCAGATTCTTCGATTTGATGAAGCTTCTTCTTCTGATACTTCTTCGAAGCAATACAAATAGGCAGATCAGTAAATTCGGTATTGGTGACCAAAAAGCCTTTTGGACAAGCAGAGCCAGGAGCTCCAGATTTTGCTTCATTTCTAGTCCACATATCTGAACCAGAACCCTTAATATTATTAAAAGAAATCTGCAGAGGTGAGGCGCCACTTAAATACAGCTCTTCTTCACCAGAGACTTTAAGAAGATCTCTTGTCGATTGATCGACACAACTAGCTTCTCTAACAAGCAAGAAAGGGGTCGCCCAACCTACACCATCAAAGCCAAAGCCTTGAAACATGCGGCAATTTTCGCCGTAGTTACCAATGCCACCTTGCACGGTTAATTGAGGCTGCTCTTGAGTCGCTTCAGCTGGGTATTCTCGCCCCATCTGTTCGTAATATTTTAAGATGGGTGGCAGAAAAGTCGTTCTTAACTGCTCTCTTTTTTCTTTGAACTCTTGTAATACTGTCGGTAAAAGTTGACCATTCGAAGGAAAGGCATGCCCACCACAGTTTAGACCTGACTCCACTCTGAACTCAAAAACTTCCAGGCCTTTTTTAGCCATAAATTTACCCTGAATCAGAGCTGAGCGGAAATCACTCACTTTAAGAATAATTCTCTTTTTAATCTTACCTGCTTCATCGCGATAAAAATCTTTAAATTCAGCCATATATCCAAATAAAGGCTGATTGATTCCTGCTGAATAAATAATAGCAGAATCTAATTTACTATTGGCATATCCCCTAAGGGCTGCGCGTGCATCTCTATACTCATCGGGCAAAGCTTCTTTGCCTTTATAGTTTATGCGATCAAGCTTAACCATAATATTAACATCAATACTACCAGCTTTCATCTGCGCCGATAGTTCTTCCTCTTCTTGACTACGCTCAGCTCCAGATGGTTTTTCTAGCAGACTATTATACTTTTCTTTTAAGGGATGATTTTCAGGCAATAAGTCAAAGTATTTTTTCTTATCGTTATCTTCGCCAAAAGGCATAGCTTTAATTTTGCCTAAAATAAGCTCCACGATATCGTGAACCATATCGAGGTAGGCTGTTATTCTTAGAGCCCTACCATCTTCAGCTCTTCTTGGTATTTTTTCATAAGGAAGGTTATACTTCGCACAGTAGTGCTCCCGAATCTGCTCACAGAGCAAATCGTCCACCAAGGAAATCACAGATGCAATACCAAAAGGGGCAACCCTTATGGGAGAATCGATAGAATACCCTGTACCCATTACAGGTATATGAAAGTTGTGTAGTTTATCTTTCATGTATCCTTAGTTGCCTATTGAAAGGCAAGTACTTGCCCATTCTTTTCCTGTTGGTAAAACGAGCATGCTATAGATTTCTCTGAGCGTGCAACCAGCGTTTGTATTTAAGATCAGGGGCAGAAATAACGCCCTATACATAGCTTAAAAAGTCATATAAGAATTCGTCAATACAAAGCGCCACTGATCAATACTTTCATCAGCCAAAACCAATATATCACGTTTTTTATTGCTGTAGGAAATATTAAAAGAGCTGTAGAAGTTACTTGTCCAGTTGGCTCTAAGAGAGGTGCTTAAGTAAAACTGTAACTCGCCATCTTTGTCTCCATCAATACTAGTCTCAGACCAGTCTTTGAGACGTAATGACAAGTAATTCATCCAGTATAGATTTCTTTTAGGAAACCAATGAGGCAAGCCCTGAGCATAACTCAAGCCCAAAGAGAAGTAAGAATAGCTCCTCGCAGCATTAGGGTCCACATCTTGGTTTTCATACTTAAGACTCCAGCGATAGGTCTGAATCGTTTTCATGGCTAAACGCATATAAGATTGCCCATAAGTTATGGAGTAGGTATCACTGTCTTGGGAGACGAGACCGTTAGGCACATCTGCATATTCCTCTTTCATTCGGTACTGCAAAGAAGCGAAATTACTTCCTGATTTAAAGAAACCACCCAATTTCATGGGCAAGAAACGCCCCTTCACGCGCAAAGTCGTATTACCATAATCCATGCGGGTATTGTCTGGGTCTTTAAGGAAAGAGCGCATCGTATTTAAAGAAAACTGTAAACGCTGCAACTGCCGAGAAAGATTGTTATATGTCAGCACGTTATCCCAACCTAGAGTATCATATTCCAAGTCATTGGATTTTGCCATCATGCGGTTCATTCCTTGCACTTCAGAAGTGAAAGTCCAGTCCAAGCCTTTTTTCTGGTTAATAAAAGGTCGAAAAGTAAAGCCACCAGAGAGAGAAGAGCCCCAATCATTTCGCCCCAGAGCGATATCCTTATCTGGATCGGTAAGGTGAGCATTTGTATCGTAATCAATGCTATGGGAAACATCTACAGCCCAAAGCCTTTTGAGTGTCCTATGATAACCCATATATGCAGAGACTTTATCGAGCCACAAAGCTCTCCATTCTGTCACAGCCAGTAAACGCTCTTCAGCTTCTAAACGATCGCACTCGGACTGAAAGTTTTCCATCAGCATGCCAAACTCTGTATTTAAAACGCCCCCTGGCCTAAGAAGACGAAGTAGCTCATCGCTGATCAGGTAATTATCCTGTACGTCCATGTCTTCTTCTTGCGCCAAACGAATAATTCTGCGCACTTCTTTATCGGGAACTATTTTGCGAATTTGCTTTGGAGTCAAAAAAGCATCGAGATCCTTAAGGAAGGTCGAATAGTTTTTATTGGCAAATACCCCCTGAAGAGGCAATACCGCCATCACCAAGGAGATCAGTATAGTTTTTCTCATGCTCATGCTCGTCCTCATGCCTCGTACGAAATTTTCAACACTTTATATTCCATATCCCCACCCGGCGCAGACACAGTAAAGTGATCGCCAACTTTTTTATTTAACATAGCTTGGCCCATAGGAGATGTTGTGAGTATTTTATTATTCATGGGGTCCGACTCACCCTCTCCTACAAGTGTATATTCTTCTTCATCGTCTATTTCTATATCAAGCACTGAGACTGTCGCTCCAAAAAGAATCTCGTCTGAATTCATGTTTTTTGAAGAGATTATTTGCGCTTGCCCTAAACGACTTTCAATTTCAGCTATTTTTGCTTCATGCATACCGAGGCTTTCTCTGGCCGCATGATATTCAGCATTCTCTTTCAAGTCGCCTTTTTCTCGAGCTTCACTGATCGCCTTTTGCATATCAGGGATTTGCTCCCTTAATCTATCAAGCTGATCTTGCAGGTTGATATAACCCGCTTTGGTCATAGGTATGGCCATAAGTATTAATTCTATAATTAAAGTTAAAAAGAGT
>JADGBV010000215.1 GCA_015231345.1 Planctomycetota bacterium | reverse complement strand
CTTGCCATTGGCGTTTTCTTTTTTTTTTAAAGCCCCTACCGCAATGTGGTTGTTGGCGAGTTAGTCCTAGACAAAAAGGGCCAGAAAATGAGTAAATCGAGAGGGAACGGTGTCGACCCTTTTGAGCTGATGGAAAAATACGGCGCAGACGTTGTGCGTTGGTATCTTCTAACTAGCACAAGCGTATGGCTACCCACAAAATTCGACGAAGAGGGCCTCGTTGCCATCAAACGTAAATTCTTTGATACTTTACTCAATACATACCGCTTTTTTGTCATGTATGCCAATGTTGATGGCTTTGACCTGAAAAGTGAAAGAATCAGTTTAGAAGAGCGCACAGATATGGACCGCTGGTTACTGGCCAGTATGAATACTGTCGTGAAGGGTTATCTGGCCGATATGGACTCCTACGATATCACGAAAGCTTTTAACCGCCTGGCTGACTTCTTCGTTGAAGATGTCTCTAACTGGTATGTTAGACTTAACCGTAGGCGTTTCTGGAAAGAAGGCGACACAAAAGACAAAATGGCAGCTTATTGCACCTTACAAGAAGTGATCATCGCCACATGTCACCTCATGGCTCCGGCAGCTCCTTTTTTGAGTGATCATATTTTTCAGCAGCTCACAGGCGAAGATAGTGTACACTTAAGCCTCATGCCCGAACCCGATGAAAACTTGGCCAACGATAAACTCGAAAGCAAAATGCAACTCACAAGGCAAATTGTTGAGTTGGGCAGAACTCTACGTACCCGCCATAACCTTAAAGTGCGTCAACCACTTGAAAGTATCTTGGTGCAAAGCCACGAAGAAGTTTTTGCCGATCTTATCCTTGCTGAACTCAATGTCAAAAACTACCAACCCATTGGGGCCGACGAAGAAATAGTCAAAAAGAAAGCCAAGGTGAACTTCAGAAAACTAGGACCGGTCTTTGGCAAGAAAGTACCTTTGGTCGCCAAAGAACTTGGCAAAATGAATCAAGAGCAAATTAGCATCATCGAAAAAGGAGAAAGTTTGACGATCCTCCTAGAAGGTGAAGAAGCTAAGGTGCCAGCTGAATGTGTGGACATCATCTGTGACCAACTAGAAGGTTTAGTGGCCGAAGGCGACGGAGCCATTATGGTAGCCCTTAAAACAGAACTCAACGACGAATTACTGCAAGAAGGTTTTTCCAGAGAGTTTGTGAACCGACTGCAAAATTGTCGCAAAGAAATGGACTTGGAGATCACTGACCGCATTCATGTGAAAGTGCATAGCGACGAAAAAACCTTGGCGACTTTAGAAAAGTTTGCCGACAGCATTAATTATGAGTTACTTTCCACCATGGAAACATGTACAGCTATGCCAGAAGGTGCTCTTGCTTATAAAATTGATACAACGGAAATGTCTGTCCTTGTGACGAAAAAAACATAAAGGTTATTAAATTACGTGTCTGAAACATCTAATCCCCCACCAAGCGAAGAATCACAAAGAGAAGAAGCTCAAAGTGAATTCAACTTACCCGAGTCAGTGACAGTCATTGAAAAGGGGGAACAGACCTTTTATATTTTAGGCACAGCTCATGTTTCGGCTAAAAGCGTAGAGGAAGTCGATGAGCTCATCGAAAAGCTTAAGCCTCAAACTGTTGTCATAGAACTCTGCCAAGCCCGTCACGATTCCATTAATAACGAGGAAAGGTGGCAGAACACAAACATATTCAAAGTTGTCAAAGAAGGCAAAGGCATGTTGCTTTTAGCCAACCTTATGCTCTCATCTTTTCAAAAACGTATTGGCGACAAGCTAGGCGTGAAGCCTGGAGCGGAAATGGTAAGCGCCATGACGAAAGCCAAGGAAATTGACGCTGAGGTGGTTCTAGGTGACCGAGATGTACAAATCACACTAAAAAGAACTTGGGGTGGCTTAAGTTTTTGGGAAAAGAGTAAACTTATGAGCTCACTCCTCTTCTCTAGCTTTGCAGAAGCTGATGAGCTCGATGAAGAAGAACTAGAAAAAATCAAGAAGCAGGATGTCCTTACGGAAATGCTTGAAGAATTAGGCAAAAGTTATCCGGCCATTTCAGAAAGGCTTATTCACGAAAGAGACCTCTATCTCATGCATTCCATTTATCACTCTCAAGGCGAAAAAGTCGTCGCCGTCGTTGGTGCTGGGCACGTACCAGGCATCCGCAAACACTGGGGAGAAGAAGTGGACCTGGCGGCCATTACGGAACTTCCTAAAGGCGGTTATTGGGGAAAGTTCTTTAAGTGGGGCTTTCCCCTCTTAGTTGTGCTTCTTTTCGTTTGGAGTTTTTACAGCAGTGATATAGGCTTAGAGGCCATTTGGGCTTGGTTTATCGTTAATGGCAGTTTATCAGCACTAGGAGCTTTGGTGGCTTTAGGGCACCCTCTTACAATTATTTCAGCCTTTTTTGCGGCCCCCATTACATCTTTAAATCCCATGATTGGAGCGGGCATGGTTACGGGTTTGGTCGAAGCCATTATGCGTAAGCCAAAAGTGAAAGATTGCCACGATCTGCAGCTCGACACATCAAGCCTTAAAGGTTTTTACCGAAATCGCATTACTAGAGTCTTATTAGTGGTTGCTTTATCTAATGTAGGGAGTATGCTAGGCACCTGGCTTGGAACAGCCTGGATCATCAAACTCTTAGCAGAAGGATAAACATGCAAAAGACATTACTTTCCCTTGGAGCTCTAGCTCTTTTATTAAGTGGCTGTGGGGAAGACGCTAAAACCAAGACAATGATCAAAGAGCTACAGACAAAAACTCTAGAGCAAGAAGAAGCGATTCAAATCCTTAAAAATGAACTCAAGGTCCAAGAAGAAGCTTTAAAGAAAACCAACCTAGACTCTCAGCGTAACACTCAACTTATCACTCAAATCCGCACGCAATTTGAAAAATATCGTCAAAATGCCAACACCGCCAAGAGCACACCACAACATACACGCAGAGGACCTGCCCAGCGCACAAGTGCTTCACTACCCAGCATACGCCAAGCCAAAAATCACTCTGAAGCACAAGTGGCTGAGCTTAAAAACAAAAGAGCCATGGAAGAGAAGCGGACTCATAGCATGGTACAGTCTCTTATTAATCAACGCTCCATTGCCGATATAGTTAAACTCTTCAATGATCGAAAAATGAATCACCCTGATGGATCATCTTGGACAGAAGCTAAGTTGGTGCAGTACATTAAACAACACAATATTCGTCGCACCCGCGCACCTCAAAGACCAGCTCCTGCGCCGAAGACCAACCAGTAGAACTTTTCTTTGAAGCGTCCCAGGTAATACTCCTGGAATTGCTGATTCATATATTCCCATAAACTGAGCCCATGTTTAATGCGATTTTATGGGATAATGATGGTGTTCTTGTAGACACAGAGCACCTCTATTACAAAGCAACACAACAAGTTCTGTCCGAAATTGGCGTCGAACTAAGCTTAAGTGAGTTCATTGATTTATTCATGGTCCAAAACAAAGGTGCCATGGAATTAGTCTTAGAGAAAGGCTTTAGCAAAGAAGATTACGAAAACTTACGAAAACGACGTAATATCTTATATGGTGATATGCTAAGGTACGAAGACATCACACTTCCACATGTTCCTGAGGTTTTAAAAAGTTTACTCAAACAAGTCAGAATGGCCATTGTCACAAGTTCTCGCCGTGATCATTTCGAAATCATCCATCATAAGACTAAGCTCTTACCTTTTTTTGAGTTTAGCCTTGCTTCGGGAGATTACCCTGCCTCGAAACCCGACCCTTCACCTTACCTCTGTGCTCTAGATATGTTAGGCTTGCCTCCGAATGAAGTCTTAGTTATTGAGGATTCACGCCGAGGCTTATTGGCTGCCAAAGGAGCAGGGCTCAAATGCGCTGTGATCCCCAATCAGTATTCCATAAAATCAGACCTTTCAGAAGCAGACTGGAATTTGGGTAGCATAGAAAATGTTCCCGAATTGGTCTTGAATTGCAAAAACTAGAGCGCTGGAATTATTCAGCTCACCTCATCGAAGGTGGTTGCATTATGGGGGCTTTTCATTTTGTAAGCTTCAATGCAGTCTTGCCTTCCATGGTCAAGTCTTTAGGTGCGCCTTTATGGGTCATTAGTTTTATGCCCATCCTCATGTATGTTGGCTTTAACCTCCCACCTATTTTCACAGCCCACTACATTGAAAAATTAGATAACTACAAAGGCATGGTGTTAATGACCTGTGTTGCTCAAAGACTGGTTTACCTCATGGCAGCTTTGATTCTCTTCACAATCCCAAGCCATTACAATATCATAGCATACTCAGCCATAGCCCTCGCACCATTCCTTTCTGGCCTCTCTGGAGGTTTAAGTTTCCCAGCCTGGCAACTCTTACTCAAGAAAACAGTACGCGCTGAGAAGCTATCTTCTCTCTTAGCCCTTAGACATATTATGGCGGCTCTCATCGGTATTGGTGCGGGGCAAATCGTCAAAAGCACTCTTAATAATAACCCTGGCGTTAACGGTTTTGCTTATTTACATCTCTATGCTTTTTTCATCATGATCCTGTCTTTTCTAGTTTTTCTGCTCATCAAAGAACCCCATGAAGAACAAATAGAAACGAAAGCGACTCTCAGTTTTAAAGAGAACCTGAAACGCTTCCCTCATATCATTAAGCATAACACCAATTTAGCCTATTTTATGTGGGCAAGAGCTCTACTGAGCGGGTTATTTATATTAAGCCCTTTTATGGCCATTCACGCCAAAGAGGTCACTCAACTTGGGGATTCATTCTTAGGCTCCCTACTCAGTTGGCAAATGGCAGGCTCCCTGTGCGGAAATACTTTTGCCGGCTGGGTGGGAGACAAAAAAGGAAGTCGCATCATTATGATCACCTCACGCTTAGCCTTTATCCTGCTAGGACTCTGGATACTCTTTGCTCAGAACCCCATTGAATTTTCTTGCATATTCTTTCTTTATGGCTTCGCCTTCTTCTCGTCGCAGGTCGGCAGTCAAACAATGCTCATTGAAATCTGTGATGGCACAGAGAGAGCCTCCAGCCTAGCCATAGCTTCTCTTTTTTCCATGATCAGTATGATTATTGCTTCTATAGCTTCATCAATTCTCTGGGGAGCATGGGCTTCGATTAATATTTTAGCGATTGTGATGATTGTCTGCTTGCTCGGTTCGCTCATAGCCACATGGGCCATTAAGGAGCCAAGAAAGGCTCAAATCAGCAAGGCCTAGGAGAGCTCCAATTCCTGATGGATTAACTGAATAAAATCTGCTTCATTAAAAGGTTTCACCTGATAAGCACAGCAGCCCAGAGAAAGCATATCACGCTTTGTCTTTGTTTCAGATATGGCTGAAACCGCAATCACCTTCGGCAGCTCATCTTCCTCCATAGGCAATTTCGAAAGTTGTTCCATAAAGGATCGTCCGTCAAAATCAGGCATATTGATATCAAGAGTGATTAAATCATAGCCATTACCAGCCTCCATGGCATACTTGGTTTTCATAAAAGCTTCCAAGCCTTGGTTCGCTTCATCAATTTCCACTTCTAAGGATTCTATGGACTCAAACACAGAGCGGAGAAAACGCCTGACTGCACCAGAATCATCAACAACTAAGACTTTCAATGATTTCACGGTGGTATACCCTATAGTTCCTTACGATAATAACTGGATCTTCCTAAGCATATTTTATGCAAATCTTCTGGTTTTTCCAATATATTTTCCATGGCACCAATCATAAATAAGCCACCTGGGGGCATAGCTTGGTAAAATTGATTAACTATTCCTCTTTTTGTATCATCATCAAAATAAATAAGTACATTGCGGCAGAGGATCAAGTCCATTTCAGCTAATTTAGGAAAAGCTTTAGTCAGATTAATATGCTTAAACTCCACAATCTTTCTGAAAGACTCATTAAATATCCACTTCCCTTCTTTTTCTGTGAAAAACTTATTCTTCCTATTTTCACTTAGGCCCCTACGGATTTCAAAAGAATTATAACTAGCAGCCTCAGCTTGGTGGAGTATCTCCCGAGAAATATCAGTTCCCAGTATGCGAAAATCATTAATATTGACGCCACAGCTAGGGTGAGCCTCTAAATATTCTTGAATCATCATCACCATACTGTAGGCTTCTTGGCCCGAACTGCAGGCTGCAGACCATATATTGATGACTGGAGCGCCCTGGGGGAACTGGGTTTTTCGCTTTCTGGCAAGCTCGATAAAGTCCGGTAATACATAAACACCAAAACTTTCAAAAGGGTGAATATCACGAAAAAAGGATGATTCATTTGTCGTCATAGCATCAATAAGCTTCTCGAGAAGCCCAAAATCCGAATTACTCGACAATTTTTGATAGAACTCATGAAAACTAGCACAGCCATATTCAGCCACTAAAGGGCCAAGGCGCGATTCAACTAAATACTGTTTACCTTCATCCAAAGAGATTCCACAGACTTTATGAATAAAGTCTCGCAATTCATCAAACTCGCTTTGTTGTAGCAGCATGGTTCCAGTTCTTACACTTCCCCCATTTTAGTCCCTGCCCACAAAAAGACACAATAATTTAGCATCTTTCTCAAGACAAAAATAAATTGGCTCAACAAGCCCATTGAATCATTTAACTCTATGAAAAACAAGACAAAACCCACTGTAGGAGACTCGCTCTCCGCAGCAAATGCTGGCT
>JADGBV010000214.1 GCA_015231345.1 Planctomycetota bacterium | reverse complement strand
AAATCATTTCATTCATTTTCTCCCCACTACCATATCCTAGGCAAGATTTCATAAAATGGGGTTAAAGTGGCCAAAGCAGCAAAGAGCAAAGCAAAAGGAAAAAATCACCTAAGTTTAGTTTTCTGGGGGATTATCATCGCGCTTGCCTGTACAAGTGGCTCTTGGCTTTTCAGTTTCGTGCCCTTTATGCAAAAAGTCGAGCTACTCAGCTTGGATTTTCGTTTTCAAACTCGTAAGCCCGTTGAGTGCATCCCCCACTTGGGCTACGTTAATATGGATAATGAATCTTGCGATTTAGCAGGCGAGTGGCCTTGGAAGCGAAAATATCATGTTGCCATGGTGAAAACCTTAGCTTTTTATGGCGCCAGAGCTGCTGGTTATGACGTATTTTTTGCTGAGAACTCTGGAATTAATAACGAAATCACTTCAGTTAATTTTGAAGCCCTAGACGAAACAACTGCAGGGCAATTACCCGAGATGATTTTCCGCGATTATGATGAAGAATTTCGGCAGGCTCTAGTAGAGAGCGATATTATTTATTTGGGTGAGTACCTTGTTGGCCCAGAACAAGTTAATGTTGAAAACACCCCCGAGGGCATTCGGAAGCATATTAAAGAAAAGATAAAAATATCTGCAGAGAAGGCCTTGGCCATTAAAGCAGCTCAGAAAGATGCTTTTTCTGCTAATATCAACCCGGTCTGGGAGAATCATGTCACCAAGACTGTTGATATAACGGCTCCTATCGAGAAACTCAGTTTGGCTAGTAAGGGCGTTGGTTTTGAGCAGATTATCCCAGATGATATTACGGGAACGGTCTATGAATATCCCATGTTTCTAGAGTACGATGGCCATATTTACCCTGCTTTGGGGCTGCTGATGGTAGCAGATGTTTTGGGCATAGATCTAAGCCAAATTCACTGTGAGCCTGGCAAGTATTTTGAATTTGAAACCACCAAGGCTTTCGGTGAGTATGGGCCAGGAAAATTCCGTGTGCCAATTAATGAAAAGTTACGCCTATTAATGAATTGGTCAGCTCCCTATTTTGATACCTTTTTTCATATAAATTACAAGCAACTTTCATATTTTTATGCTTGGACTGAATCAAAAAGAATTCTAAGGGGGATTGATGTTAATTTAGAAAATGCAGCAGAGGTGAAGGCTTACCTTGAGAATATAATCATTAATAAGAATTGGGTTCCTGGAGAAATGGCAGGTGAGATTGCGCAAGAACTGACCCTCGCCAGTATTGCCATGAAAACCCAAGAGAGTGAGCTGGAGGTCGCCGCTCAAGCTTTAAAGGATATATTTGAAGCAGAACTAGATCAGGTGAAGAAAGTTTTTAGCGGAGTATTTCTCTCAAAAAAGGTGCTCAAAAATGCCACAGAGGCAGATGTTTCTGAAGCTTTAGCGCAGATGCATACTCATGACTATTTAGAGTTTAGGCAAGACCTTTACGATCAGGCTCAATACGGCGCAGTTGATGCCAAGCATCAAAAAGAAATTGCTCGTAATATTTTGGCCTTTAAAGCACGAGATGAGATTGAAGAAGTGAGTCCTCTTTACTTCCCCCCTTGCCAGCATACTCATGCTGATGGCAAAGTTGTTGATTTGTCGCCAACCATGCTGAAAGATAAGATTTTCATGATAGGTTTAGAGGGAGAAGGGACCATTGACTTGAACCCTCAGCCTTATCAAGAGGCCTGTGCTATGGTTGCATTACACGCTAATGCCATTAACACTTTTTTGACACGGCAGTTTTTGTCTTTTCCCGATAAGAATAAGCCCTTGTTTATTACCTTGATCCTGACAATTTTAGTGGCTGTGGTCACTCAATTGAGTCCTAACCGCATTAGTGCGCCCTTTTTTCTCTTGGTACTCGGGGGTTTTATTTATTATTCTTACGACCAATTCTCAAGTCATGGCAAAACGTTAATTACGGTTTACCCTTTAGTGGGTATTGTGAGTGCCTATTTGATTACTGTTGGTTTACAGCTGTATTTTGAGTTCTTGGAAAAACAAAAAGTGAAGGGAATGTTTGGTAAAATGGTTTCTCCGGATGTATTGAAAGTTATGTCAGATGACCCTGATATGTTTTCTTTAACAGGAAAGAGGATGCCTTGCACCAGTTACTTTTCCAGTATGGAGAATTTTCCAGCCATCTCTAAAGGGGTGACCCCTCAGGAGCTGACTGGTCTTTTGAGTAATTACCTTACTCCTGCAAGTCAGATTGTGACTAGCTATAGTGGCTATATCGATAAATACGAGGGGCATATCATTATGGCGGATTTCGGGGTGCCTATCAAGAATAGTGAGCATCAACTCCAATGTTTGTATTCTTCCATAGAGCAGCAGCTAGATATTGTCGCTTTTAGGCATTATGCCAAGGCGCGCTTTGGCAAAGATGTGAATACATCCATGGGTGTGAATGCCGGTTTTGTTTCAGCAGGTAATATGGGTAGTGACCGAAAGATGCAGTATACGATTATGGGTGATACTGTTAATACGGCTGCTCGTTTTAGGCCAGCTAACTGGATCTATGATCAGTTGGGCAGTATAATTATAGGGGAGATGACATACCCTGTGGTTCAGGATATTATCGAATCGCGGCTTTTAGATAAGCTGCTTTTAAAGGGTAAATTGAAACCGGTGAATATTTACCAGGTTTTGGGCTGGGACCCAGAAACCTATATGAAGACGCGAGGTCAGCAAGATGTGACGGAGACCATTAGGATGTGTTGGGCGAAGCATTGTCCTCCTGAAAAGATCTATGGTTATCACCTCCATTGGCAAAAACAGTTTGAAAGAAGGAGTCATCCTTTGTGTGAAAAATTAAGTCATTTTTTCGAATCTAAAATTAACTATGCCGCAGAGCTGACTGAAATAGATATGAAAAACCAGATTTTAGGCAATTACCTGAATTATAAGGAAGTAGAACAACATTTTGCTGAAATTACAGGTAAAAACCTCCCGGATATTCCCGTGGGTCCTTGGGAAGAAGTTCTTGCTAAGTGGTTTGAGGAACTTGAGTTTGAGCTGAATATGCTTGATGAAAATTTTAAAGGCAATTTGGAAGCGGAAAAATTACACCGTGACTTAACTGAAGTTCATGAAAAAGTCGACGCCTTGAATGACCGTCTTAAATGGAATGAGCCCATTCACCCTTTGCTGGATCAAGCTTGGGAAAATATAAGGGCTTATATTTCCAGTGATTTCCATGGTGATGAGGAAGAGTATGATGAAAAATACGAGGAGGTTTATGCCCGTTATGAATCAGATGCTAATAAACTTGTCGATGAAGTCTCTGTGAAAATGGACGAGTATCACGAGATGATGTCTTTGGTGGGTTCGAGAACAGATGATGAGATAAAAGGCTGTGAAATATATGAACAAGCTTTGGAGCTGCAGTGGCAAAGAAAATGGGATGAATCGATTGCTAAGTTCAATGAGGTTCTGACATATTTACCTAAAGACAAAGCTGCACTTTCTTTTATTAGGAGGCTTCAAGCTTATAAAGAAGCCCCACCTGCTGATGATTGGCAGGGTGAATTTAAACAAACTAAGAAGTAATTTCGAGAGGTATCAAATGATCAATAGTGTAATCGAGAGCTTCTTGAAATCCAAGTTATTTCGTAGTGTTGTGCTAGCTGTTTTGATTGGAGCTCTGCTCAGTACCTTGAAATGGACAGGGGTTTTAGTTCAGGAATTAGAGTTTAATCTCTTGAATTTTTACTATACCTCAAGGGATGCAGATAAAGTCAACGTTGATTCCAATATTTGCTTTATCCCACTTCATGATGATGATCTGGAGCAGAGTCGTTGGCCTTGGTCTTGGGATAAATTTGCTTATATTAGTAACACTCTGAAACGCTATAATGTTGAAGTGGGTATGGTAATGGATGATGCTTTCTCAGAATTAGGAAGCACAACCGTTGATAAGGATACTGCCGAGGCATTTAAGGCTACAATCCGCAGTGCCCTAGCTGGAGAGGAGGGCACTGATTTAGATGAAACTCTTAGCTCAATCGCTACAGACAGCAATGGTAAATTTATAGAAGCCATTAAGGAAAATTCAGATATGTTGCTGAGTCAGAAGTTCATTATTACTGATGACCAAAGTGATAAAGAGGCAATGCTGGCTCGAAGTAAGGCGAAAATGTCGCGTTTTTCCAAGAAAAAACTCGAGGCCATAAAGGCTGTTGAGAAGTATAGCCTGCCATGGGGTGAAGACCCGGGTGATTTACTTCAGGCCATAGATATATTACCTCTGTGGAATCAACTCGCTGAAGTGACTCATCTTGTTGGTTTTAACCGCATTATTCCCGATGCTGATGGCACAGTGCGCCGAGCGCCAACTGTGGTTTATTATGATGGTCGAGTGTATTTCTCTCAGGGCATAGTGGCTGCTATCGATTATCTGGGTTGTGAGATGAAAGATTTGGAGCTGAAGCCTGGTGAGTTTTTGAAGATTAAAAATATTGATCATGAGGGGCAGCCAAACGAGATTAGTATTCCTATCGATGAAAAAGGCATGATGTATGTCAACTGGACTTCTAAAGAGCAGGAGAAGGCGTTTGCTAATTACCCTTTTGAGATGGTTAAAGGCTTTATGGCAAATGAAATTGCCAAAAATCTGATTGCTGAAGCGGAATTTGATCCTGATGTTGAGGTGATCAACTACCTGACGGATTTATTTGTGCAAGAGCTTGGCAGCTCAGGTTTTATTATGAAAGATGAAGTTACAGGTGCTTTAGAGACTCTTCTCTATGTCTGGTGTATTAATGCTATTACCCAAGGTGATTTGACTGAGCCTGAGGTTTTTGGGGGTATTGTTGATTCTTTTGAAGATGCGATGGAGAATGTGTCTGATCGTGTGGAGCAGGAAGATGTACTGGCGATATTCAATAGCATTAAATTGAATCAGTTTTTGGTTTCCGAGTATGAACCTGATGCTTTGCCGGATTTTGAATCGCTGGTTGAAGATTCAGGTGTAAATGTGAATTGGATTTATTTGAATCACTTAAGTGTTTATGATGTACCTTTGGAAAGTATACAAAAACTTTTGGAAATTGGCTTGATGGCGGTGGCGCCTGATAGCGACCCAGAGAACCCCATCATTGTGGTTAATAAGCATGATGTTCCAGATGAAGACTATAGCTCTATGCTTAGAATGAAATTAGAGTTAAACGATGAAGAGATAGAGGCTGGCAACTATAAGACAGCCTATGATTTGATGCAAATAAATAACAATATCTATCAAGTAGGCTACGACTACACGAAATACTTTATCCAGAGTGGCAATATTGCAGAAGTTCAGCCTCTATACTTTTATGATAATAAAAATCTCAAAAATGAATTCGGGCAAGATGTGCCTATCTCCTTACTTAACATTGCCGACAAAAGTGTTTTTATCGGCCTTACAGCGACAGGCTTGTCTGCGCAAAACCCAACCCCATACAGTCAGCGACAGGTAATGGCAGCTCTAACGCCAACTGTCTTGAATATGATTATTTCGAATTCATTTATAGAAGATTTGCAATGGACGACTTATATTTTAGTCTTCGTATTCTCTTTTATTATTTTATTAGTCACTTTTAAAGCTCGCTTTATTGTGTCCTTCCCAACGATCGTGGTCATCTGTTTGGCTTACGGCTGGCTTTGTTTTAATTTATTTGCAGAGCAGGGCATTATATTTTCTTTGGTGACTCCTATGGGTAGCCTTATTTTATCTTATGTTGTGGCCAATCTCTATATGTACTGGGAGGAGCAGCAAGAAAAGAAGAAGATTCGTGGTATGTTTGCTGCCATGGTGAGCCCGGAAGTTCTGAAAATTATGGAAGAGGAGCCTGATAAATTTAACCTTCAAGGTGAGAAGATAGAAGCGAGTATGTTTTCTTCGGATGTGAGTGGTTTTACGTCTATTTCTGAAGGGGTGACGGCGAGTGAGTTGGCGCAAATCCTGAATCTCTATTTAACGCCCATGAGTGACTTGGTGATGATTTACGGGGGTTATGTGGAAAAATACGAGGGTGATGCTATTAAAGCTGACTTCGGAATGCCTCTTCCCGATAATAATCATGCGTGGAAGGCTTGCTTTAGTGCATTATTACAACAAGAAGAACTCACGGTTGTGCAAAGAATGCTGCAGCTGAAGTATGGCGTGATGATTACAGCTAGGATGGGTGTGAATACGGGTGTTGTGAATGCCGGCAATATGGGCAGTGAAAATAAAATGCAGTACTGTGCCATTGGTGAAGAAGTCGCCATGGCGGAGGAATTGGAGCCTTCCAATAAAATGTGGGAAACTTGGATTGCCATTAGCCCTGAAACATTAAGGCTGTCAGGAGAGCGGGTCGAGATTCGCCTATTAGATAATGTCATTTATGAGCATACAACCATACCAGTTTATGAGCTTTTAGGTTGGAATGAAAATGACTTTCTATCCTACTGGGAAGGCAAGGCCATCCCGGAGTTGGTGGTGGAAGGTTGGCAGAAAATTATTCCTGAAAAAATACTCGCCTACCTGGATTACTACCGAGAGAGGGAAGATCGTTTAGGCTCTTTTGAATTTTGCCAGCTTTTACTTGATTCTTTAGGGGACCTTCAGGATGAAAGTATTGAATATGTGAAATTGAGTGATAAGCTTGGCGTATATGATGTTGAGAAACGCTACAAACAATTAA
>JADGBV010000213.1 GCA_015231345.1 Planctomycetota bacterium | reverse complement strand
GAGCACTAGGAAAGATCAACATTCAAAATATACCGAACAGATCTTCCTCCACCCGAAGATGGGTCTTTTTTAAGAAGATTTTTCTTTAGTAAATCGCGGATTTCACGAGAAGCAGCTTCAGGTAGGCAGGAATTGATAGATGCATATTTCTTAGGAGTCATTCCCCCTAAAAATTCTTGTGGGTGCATATCGGTCATTTTTCTTAGAACTTTCTCTTGCCTTTCACTAACTCCCATTTTGTATGCATAGGTCCAGTAACATGCTTTGTCTTGAACTGCTTTAATCATTATATGTGAATCGAGAACTGCTTCTTTGAGTGTTTCCAGAAACCATTGAAGCCACATGGTGATATCCATGCCTCCTTTTTGAGTTTTCTCCAGGATTTCATAATATTCATTTCTTTTTTTGTATATTGCTTTAGAGAATGAATAGCTACGCATTCCTATTCTTTCATTCTTTGCCAAGAGGAAGTCGCTAAGGCACCTGGCGAGTCGGCCATTTCCATCTTCATACGGGTGCACAGTTATAAAATAGAGATGGGCGATCCCAGCTTTGACATTTCCAGGAATGGCATCATTTCTGTTAATCCATGCGATACATGATTTCATTTCTTTGAGAACGCTCTTGGCAGAAGGGGCTTCAAAATGAACACGTTCTCTGGTAATACCCGATACCACCTGAATACCTTCAGGCCTGAATTTACCTGCAGTAATTCGCATTAAACCGGAAACTCCTGTGGGGAATAACTCCCGGTGCCACCCATGAAGCATTTTTAGGCTTAACCTTTCTTGATAATATTGTGTACATGAAATCAGTAATTCAGCCAACCCATCTTCCGTCCTCTTATGGGATTTATAGATCTGTTTCATGCCGAGTTTTTTCAGTAGTGAAGAGCGAAATGAGTTGGCGTCGATTTCAATGCCCTCAATTTTTGATGTTGAAGTGGCTTCTTGTATGAGGTTTTCTAACCACAACTCTTTGGATTGAGTCGGGCCATACGACCGGAATTTCCCTATAAGTTCCCCTTGCTGAAACCCCACTTCTTCAAGGAGAGCCATTAATGAATCTGAATTCCACTTGAAATTTGGCCATGATGGGTCTTGCCATATGTATCTTAGACGTTTGCTCATATTATGATTATAGATCTTATTCATAACAATCAATGTTATGAATAAGATCTATAATCATAACAATAAGTGTTATGATTAGGAGCGCTAATCATAACACTTTTCGGGGAAATTAGAGATGGGTCATTGCCGGGGATTGCATCAAGGCAAACAAGCCCCTTCTTGTGGGGGCCTTGTCTCTAAGATTTCTTCGAGGAGCTTACTTTTGACATCGTTTAAGCTTTTGAAGGGATCGCTTGAAGCAGAATCTGCTCTTAGGAAGAAGCATAGGATGGAAAAGAGTATGATTGTTAAGTGAGAGTAATACTTCATAAGAAGAAGTGCTTATCGAATGATAAATAGTTAGGTTGCGCCCCTATTTAGGTGAAAAGTGAAACAGGGCTTTCTATAGCTACCTATTTTACTGATACTTCCCAGTTTAGGCATGCCTTCAACAGAGGATATTCTATTCAATTCTATTCTACTGGGTAGTAAAAAAAACTAATAATTTATATGAATTTCACAGAAATACCTGTTTAGATTTTCAGTAGCGAGAATAGAGTATTTCTAGTGACGAAAATTCAGTCGAAGGAGAGGACTTTGATAGTAAATTATGTGAAAAAACTGCTGATTTTCTTTTGTCTTGCGGCCTGTGCCAGAATGACAACTTTGGCAGAAACAAAGCCTAATATTCTATTCATCGCTTTAGATGACATGAATGATTGGACCCACCTCTTTGATGAAAATAATCCAATCCATACTCCTAACCTGCAACGCCTGGCTTCTCGTGGTATGTTTTTTGAAAATGCCTATTGTGCGTCGCCGGCATGTTCGCCTTCTCGGGCAGCCGTTATGACTGGGCGAGCACCACATAAAAGCGGAATAGGTGGCAATGGTGCTGCTTGGGCTAAGAAGGTGCCTGACGCTGAGGTAATACCCCGCTGGTTCCTAAAGCACGGCAAATATGATACCCGCGCTGGAGGAAAAATATTTCATCATGGCAAAGGTGGTGATGACCCTCCAGGAAAGCCCTCCTTTCAAAAGGTGGATCATCTCCATAAGCATGCCGGAAAACCAGAATTAAACTATAATGGTTACACAAAGGGTCGTTTAAGAGGATCAGGTTTTGATTGGGGAGAGCATAATGTAGACATGCATTGTGATGACTACACAGTAGAATGGGGATCGAAAATAATGCATGAAGAATGGAAGGAGGGGATGACTCCACAGTTTTTGGCCCTCGGTATTTTTAGGCCTCATTTACCCTTTTGGGCTCCATCGCGTTTTTTCGAAAAATACCCAGCCAATGAAAAACTCATTTTGCCACCAATGTTGGAGAATGACTTTAACGATATTCCTGAAATCGGAATCAAAATGACCTTAAAGGAAGGTTTTTTTCAGGACACTATTCTTGATCAGAAAGACTATTCTGTGGGCAGCAATGAGCAATTAGTGAGGTGCTATCAAGCCGCATCCACTTTTGCCGATGATTTTATTGGCCGCATTCTTGATGAACTCGATAAAACGGGACAGGCCGACAACACCATTATCGTCTTGTGGTCAGACCACGGATACCACCTGGGAGATAAAAACTGCTTTGTTAAATTCACTTTATGGGAAAAAGCCAACCATGTGCCATTTATTGTGGTAGCCCCTGGTATAACAAAACCTGGATCTCGTTGTACAGCACCCGTTAGTTTACTGGATATATACCCCACATTGGTGGAATTGGCTCGTTTACCTGCCAACCCTAAAAATGATGGGGTCTCTCTTGTGCCGCTTTTGAAAGACCCGCAAACAAAGTGGGAACGCCCCGCCTTGATGACCTTTCAGAAAGGCAATCATGCGATCAAAACTAGAGATTATCGTTATATCCGCTATAATGACGGCAGTGAAGAACTTTATGCCCATGCCGATAACTGGAATCATACTAATTTGGTTGGCAATCCTGAATATACATCTGTGTTGGAAGGTCACCGTATATTGATGGATGGTGTTTTGGAGTAAATGTGTTGATCTCCAGAATCAAGATTCTACTCGTTGTGTTCACTTATTCAAATTTGAATAAGTGAACACAACGCTTCCTTTGAAATATGGAAAAATAACCGCTTTCAACCATGATTATTCCATTTAATAATATATTAAAAGGCAAAAGAGGGAGCCTTGATCATTGACTTCGGATCCAATAGCTTGCGTTATGACCTCGTCAGTAAAACCATGAGCGACGGCACCAAACCTAAAAAGGATATCAACATCTTAGAGGTCTTCGACAAAGAAGATGGCGCCATAGATGTACGACTATTGATTGATGAGCCCTGTTATGAGCTGTTCTTGGAAAATGGTTCTGTGTATAATTTGGGGCAAAGGTTAGATTCGGGTGAACCCTTAGGTTCCATTCGTATCTCCATGGAAGGAGCGAAAGGCGCCATCGAACACCTGGTGATCCATAAAATGAAGTTCATATGGAAGGATGCACCTAAGAACGTGGTTTACCCTTACTAAAATAAACGTATAAGGATATATACCTATGAAAAACATAAGATCTCTTTTATTAATCGTCAGCACCTTATGCCTGAGCACTTTCCAAGTGCTTGCACAAGATGCACCACCCAACTTCGTTTTCATTCTGGCTGATGACCAAGGCTGGAACGCTCTTTCTATCCCTATGGATCCGAATAACCCAAGTTCTGGGAGCACCTATTATCGCACACCACGCTTGGCCAAGCTGGCCAAAGAAGGCATGCGTTTCTCTCAGGCATATTCAGCCGGAGCCACCTGCTCTCCCTCCCGACATGCCATTCAGTACAGTCGCTCACCTGCCAGCCTGAAGCAGTTTTCTTCAAATGCTGCAGCTGAAAGGAAAAGTGAGGACGCTATGGCCAATTGCCTCAAAAAAGCAAACGAGAACTATGTCTGCGCGCATTTTGGGAAATGGCACATTAATCCCAAGGTTGATACTCTCGGATATGATATCAATGACGGTTCTAATGGAAATCGTAGTGGAAACAAAAAGGACCCGAAAGATCCAAAGAATATCTTTGACTTAACCAAGAAGGCTAACGGTTTCATTGAAACACAGGTCAAAGATAAGAAACCGTTCTTTGTGCAAATATCCCATTACGCCTGTCATACGGCATATCACGCCTTGGAGGAAACGAAAAAGAAATACGAAACTGAATATAGTAAAGATGCGAATAAATATCACAACAGTCCTCTATGGGCAGGGATGAATGAGGATATGGATACAGGCATCGGTATGGTGCTGGATAAGATTGAAGAGTTAGGTATTCGGGACAATACCTATGTCATCTACACCGCCGATAACGGTTATGAAAACAAGAATTTTTCTAATGTTCCTTTTCCCGAAAGAGGCTTTGGTAAAGCTTTCCCCATTCGCTCAGCTAAATACACGATTAATGAGGGAGGCGTCCGGGTTCCATTTATTGTACGGGGTCCAGGTATTCCGAAAAACACCCACTCCGCCACTCAGGTTCATGGGACTGATATATTCCCCACAATTCTGGATATGGCAGGGGGGCTGACACAAGTACCTGATGTTGCAGAGGGAGGAAGCCTCCTGCCTCTTCTCAAAAGTGGGGGAAAAGAAAAGGTGAAACGCAAAAACCCCTTTTTCATTTTTCGACATTCCAAAGAGAAATCTCTTCACAAAGAGATCGCGATCATTGAGGGACAATATAAAATGCTCAAAGAGATAATTCCCAATCGTTTGCACTTATATGATTTAAAAGCGGACCTTGGCGAGCAGAATAACCTGGCTAAAGAAAAGCCCGAACTCACTCAAACCATGTATGAGAAGTTAAGCGACTATTTGGCAGCTCATAACTGGGATGAGTCGAAAATTAAGATTGTAGACGAGGATACGAAGAAAAAAGGCAAGGGAAAGAAGAAGAGCAAAGCCGATAAACAGAAAAATAAGGCAGAGAAGAAGAAAAAATAGTTTGGTTTATGACCGATCCTGTAGAATGATCTAGATGCTTGGCAAATTCATCTCGCTTTGGTTCCTTCTCTCTTCGGTCGCTATTGCCGGCCAAGGGGTAGCCCAACAGCTGGCTGAACATGGCGTCAAAGAAATTGTCTTTGCCGAACGGACCTTTGTCTACGATAACCACTGGTATGCCAACTTCGGATACCAATGGGACGGCAAGGCCCTATACGGAAGTAAAGGGCGTCTAAGCAAACTTAATGTCAACACAGGCAGGGTCACGGTCCTGGTGGACGACCCCGCAGGATCCGTTCGCGATCCTCAGGTTCACTACGACGCTAAGAAAATCCTTTTCTCCTATCGCAAAGGGGGAACCGACCCGTATCATCTCTATGAAATTGATGTCGAAGGCAAGAAGCTCAAACAACTAACCTTCGGTCACTACGACGACCTCGAACCGACCTATCTGCCCGATGGCGGCATCATGTTTATCACCTCGCGCTCGAAACGATGGGTCAACTGTTGGCGGACCCAAGTAGCAAACCTATACCGCTGCGATGGCGAGGGCAAGAATATGCGCATGATCTCGGCCAATATTGAGCAGGATAATACCCCCTGGGTTCTGCCCGACGGCCGGGTCCTTTCCCTCAATCCCAGTTTGCTTCTAGGTATACTAAAGAGGCTCTTAAGGTCATTCAAGAACACAAGGATCAGCCCTTTTTTATCTATCTTTCTCATAACATGCCTCACGTTCCTGTCTTTGCTTCCAAGGCAAGAGCAAAAACGGCGTGTATGGTGATGTGATAGAGGAATTGGATGCCTCCATTGGTACGATTATGGAAGCCTTAAAAAACGCCGGAATCGATGACAATACTATAGTTATATTTACCAGCGACAATGGTCCCTGGACCATGTTTAATGAATTTGGCGGTGTGGCCACCCCCATGAGAGGGGAAAAGTCTACCACATGGGAGGGAGGCGATCGGGTGCCGTGCCTAGTGCGCTGGCCCGGTCAGATTAAGCCTGGGCTGAGGGAGGAACTTATGCTTAACTACGACATGTATGCAACCCTGGCGAACATCACAGGTTCTGATATACCCGCTGGGCATGCCATCGACTCCCTGGATGCCTCCAACTATCTTCTTAAAGGAACCGCGAGTCCTAGAATCAAGCATGTTCATTATTTCCATCAACCCATGGCCTTTCGCAAGGGCAAGTACAAATTACATTTTTTCACCCGGGAACGATCCCGCGATCCTATCACAGGAAAGCGCGACCCCAACCTCACGCAAGATCCCCCCTTGTTATTCGATATGAGTAAAGACCCGCAGGAGAAACAAAACATTGCAAGCCTGCACCCCGAGATGGTTCGGCAGCTTAGCAAGGAGTATGAAAAAACTGTCGAAGCCATCAAGACCTGGAAGCCTTTTTGATTATTGTGAAGAATACTCTTCCGATGTAGCTAAGCGGTAACTCGTACTCCTCCCTCCAGCATCGTTTTTAATCAGAATTCTCTTCTCTATGAGTTCTTGAATATCCCTGATTGCCGTTTCTTTGGAGCATTTAGATATTCGATAATATTTTGAACTCGTCAAATTTCTCTCGAAATCATCTAGCAGTTTATTGATTACTTTTTTTTGTCTTTCATTTACAGGGAGTTGATTCACGTTCTCCCAAATTTT
>JADGBV010000212.1 GCA_015231345.1 Planctomycetota bacterium | reverse complement strand
TGGGTGGCCCATCACTTGAGGCTACGTTTCGGTTTGGTCGAAGGCGACCTCAAAGGTAAATGGTACCGAGAAGATATGTCCAGCCGTAACCCTAGGTCACAGCAAAAGTATTAAGATTTTTATTCTCAAATCTGAGTTTTGCGGGCTTTTTTCCCGCCCCTAATATTCTATCAAAGGATAGGAATCAAGAGATCACTCTAGCTTTCAATAAATGTCTGAAAAGGACTCCAAATCCAAGCGATCGGAAGGACTACTATTTTTGCAATCGCAAAGGAGGCCTTACTTCCTCAGCTCTCTTACGCTTTCCTACATTCTTAAATAGAGACGGATCATACTCGCCATAAACCCCTCTTAACATGGGTATATGATGCATGGCACGCATTTGCAAACGTGTAGGTTTTAAGACGCAACCGCCACCACCGCCGTTGTTCGTTGAGAACTCTGGAAGATCAGTGCGACCAAGTTTATAATCAAGATCAGGATCTTCAACAGTGCCTGCAGCTAAAACTGTTCCGGAAACTTTTCCTAGAATCTCTTCTTTCGTATAAGCAAACGCAAGAGTCACTCGCATATAAGCTCTTTCATTAGGCACCAAGACGTTCTCTTTAACAGAGAAGAATAAGTCAGGGTTTACCCAGTATTCATCTTCAAAAACTAAGTCTTCGTCATCAGGCTCTGTACCAGCTGAGTACGTACCATGATCCATCGATATGTAGTCAGGGGTCATTTTAGCTGTATGCACCTTGCCTAAGTTACAAACAAAAGCACAATAAAAGCCATCCTCCTCGCCTGGAGGCACATCTGTATCGGGGTAATCTTCAGTGTAAGGGACGCCAAACCAGAAAGCTTGTGAACCTGGAAGATAGTGCGCTTCACCTAGTAGGGTATCTTCAAGTTGAAAATAACCATCATCATCAATATAGTAATCCCATGCAGTCCAAGGGCCTTCCGTATCAATATAAACCTTGACCCCTGTATAAAAATCATCAATAGAGAATTCTGATAAATTCTTGGCCTCTACAGCTAT
The DNA here is from genome assembly GCA_015231345.1 of Planctomycetota bacterium. Taxonomy (GTDB): domain Bacteria; phylum Planctomycetota; class JADGBV01; order JADGBV01; family JADGBV01; genus JADGBV01. The sequence goes on along the minus strand of JADGBV010000212.1, from coordinate 5,720 downwards.
ATCCACTTGGTTTTCTTTTGTTTTAGTAGACCAAGCCCTCACAACTGTTCTCTGCCTGATTACATGATACTTCCCATTTGCTCTCATTTCATAGACCCCCCAGCCCCGCGCTTCTTGATCAGCAAGAGAAGTATCAGTATAGAAACCATCCCAATCCGTATAATAATCAGTGAATCGCCATAGAGTAGTTGAACTAACGCCACCAAAAGCCACGCCTATATATGCGTAACCGACAGAACGATCATCACCCGACTTTGGCCAAGAGAGGTAATACCAATGCCCCCATTCATTAGTTCGAGCAGTAACTTCACCAGCACTCACTGATAGGTCAGCTGCCCCCACCTTCATATTGACTGATATCATCAATAAAAGGGTGAAAAGTACTTTCGAAACTACGGATTTCAAATAAGTCATAAATAAGCCTCCTGATCCCCATTGTAGCGACTTTTTAGCGCTGCAAGAACACCAGATAGAATTTGAGATACTCTTCCTTCCGTCACGCCCAAGACTTTACTAATTTCTTTCAGGGTCATTTCTTCAAAATAGTACATTATTAGTGCCGCGCGCTTCTTTTCAGGCAAATCAGAGATCATTTTCTTCAAAAACTCCTTTTGATCTTTCAGCTTCTCTTCTCCGCTTTGGCGGTGATCGGCCAGCCATTCCTCCTCTCTTTCGTCGCTATCAGTAGATGTTGATAAGGACTGAATAGAACTCATGGCCGTAATATTCATTTCGCGGCATAATTTATGGAATTCTTCATGGTCCATTTTGAGCGCAGCCATCATCTCCTCCTCATTGGGAGTTCTTTGCAGCTCTTGAGTTAAGCTCCTATGAGCCTTCTGGTAGGTTTGGTAAGCCTGACGACACAGACGAGGAACCCAATCCTTAGAGCGAATATCATCAAGCATGGAGCCTCGAATTCTTTGCGAAGAAAATGTGGCAAATTTAACATTATTAGAGGGCATGAAGCGATTAACGGCATCCATTAGACCTAATAAGCCAGCTGAATAGAGCTCATCCTCAGTCACTTTGCCCGCTAAACTATAAAACATTCTCTCTGCTGCACGCTTCACCAGAGGCAGGTGCAGCTCTACGAGTTGATTACGAGTTTCTTGATCTCCGCTGCGACGAAATTTCTGCCATAAATCTAACTCTTCTTTTTCCATTAATCCGATTGAGCAGACTGATCCGTATCTTTAAGTTTTTTACCTGGCACAGGAAAATGCTCATCATTTTGTCTGTAAGCAGGGCGTATAAGGTCCAAAGCAATTTGAATAAGGGGTTTACCCAGCAGCATTAACATAAAGGCCAAAAGCATAATATATTGAAAGTAAGTACTCAAAGAAAACTCATAACCCAAGACATAGCGCATGACAATGCCTATGACAGACAAGGTTATAAAGAGAACAATCACCAATTGAGCTGTTAATTTAGATTCCATTAGGCTGGTCTATTCAATAGTGAAAACAATCTAGAAAAAAAAGACTTGGGCACTCTATCTTTGCCTGCCCCACTATTAGGCAAAAAGAGCTTTTTGATATCTGCACTCAATACCCCCACAGCTTTAGACGCTGGGCTTCGAGGAGATTCCAGTACAAATGGGCGCCGCATTTTAACCGCAGCAGGAATTTTAGGGTCGCAGGGCAAAAAGCCCAGCAACTCAGGCTTAAAAGACAAATGTTTTCGACTCACTTCATTCAAGCTACTATAAACCCTGCGCGCTTCAGCTTCTGAAGTCACTTCGTTTACAACAACATGAATGGGGATGTTCCCATCTTTACCGTGAACAGTTTTAATAAGGGCATAAGCATCCATTCTAGCCGTAGGCTCAGGAGTGGTTACAACCACCAAAGCCTGTGAGGAAAGGGCAAATTGCAGCACATTATCGCTCAAACCAGCTCCCGTATCAACCAAAATAATATCTGCCATGCTCTCCAGATCGGCAAAACTTCGAATGAGAAAGGTTCTCTCTTCTTCATTTAAATTCGCCAAACGACTGACACCAGAAGCGCCAGGAATAAACATAATATCATTGGGGCCGGGAATAATAATGTCGGTGATTTTCTTTTGCCCACTCATAACATGAGTCAAATTAAAACGAGCCGATACACCTAGTAAAATATCTAAGTTGGCTAAGCCCAAGTCCATATCAAGAATAGCAACCCTCACACCCATTCCTGCTAAGGTTATGGCCGTATTACTAATAATATTAGATTTACCCACCCCTCCCTTACCAGAAGCAAAAGTAATCACCTTGGCATAGCGATTACTCTGCCCGACGAGGTTTCTTAAAGTAGCCGCCTGATCAGCCACCGATTTTATCCAAATTGAGTATTAATCTGGAAAGGCGATCAGCTGAAGCGACTTCGATATCATCAGGAACTTCTTGCCCAACAGTGAGGTAGCCAATGGGTTTTTGTGTTTTTGATATAATACTCAGTATTATCCCATAATGGACCGATTCATCTAGTTTTGTCAGCAAGAGTTTATTCACAGGAAAAGACGCGTACCTTTCCATTGTGTCTTTGAGCACATCATTATTGACGCTAATGCTCAAAACCAAGTGCAATTCATCTGGGTTCGTGACTTTCACAAATTCGTTTAAATCATTCATTCTATTCGTATTTCGAGGAGAACGCCCAGCCGTATCAATCAAAACCAGCTCTTTATCTTTATAAAAGTCTAAAGCTGCAGCCATATCAGAAGGGGAAGAAACAACCTTAAGCGGCACTCCAATTAGGTCAGCATAAGTTCTGAGTTGTTCCACAGCAGCAATTCTATAAGTATCTATGGTAATCAGGGCCACATCCTTATTTTCTTTAATTTTATAGCGCGCGGCCAACTTCGCCAATGATGTCGTTTTCCCCACACCTGTAGGCCCCACCAGCATCACCTTCATTGGGCCAGGTCGGTTTTCTTTAAAATTAATGGGCCCCGCAGGAACCAACATCTCTCCGATATAATGGCGAAGCAGAGAAACATCAACTTTCATACCCTTTTTATAATCGGGATAATGCCCTCTCCATCTATGAATGAGAGCACGAGAAATATCTTCGTGTATATTGAAAGCCTGTAGCTTTTCATAAGCCTTTTGAAATTCAAGGGGCAATTCAGGCCAGTGCCGGTAGCGCCCAGCTTCCTGAATATCTTCTATCATTCTGCGAATTTCTGCCAGCTCCTGACCAATCTCACTTCCTCGAGCTGCGGGAACTGCTACTGCTGGTGGAGCAGAAGCAGAGGACAAAGCGACAGCAGCACTGGCATTTGCCACAGCCCCTGGCACATACGAATCTTCCTCGTATGCTGGAGCAGGACTAGGGAGAGCCGTTTCTCGACTCACGACCCTGCGCGGCACATTACTCACGCTATCTGAAGCACTGATCTGCACGACCTTTTGACCCCAAAAGCCTAATATGCCACCTTTTTTAATGGTACGGGTGCTGAGAATAACAGCGTTATCCCCCAACTCATTTTTGAGCTTGCCGTAAGCTTCAAAAATCGTAGAAGCTTCAAAAATACGAATATTACTAGGCGACGATTTCCTCTTCAGTTTCATACATTCACCTTAGGCGTATCAATCACACCAAGTGACTCTATTTTTATCGTCGTTACAATTTCATTATAGGACAGAACAGTTACAGCAGGAAGCGAAGCACTGATGGCATTATAAACTTGGGCACGCACCTGTGCACTCGTTAAAATAACCGGGTGATGCCCCGAAGAAACAAGGCGTTCTAACTGCTTATTGCAAGCCTCTGTAATCCCTTGTAAAGCAAGTGGATCCAAAGCTAAATAGGCACCACCTTCGGTATTGCGGATGGCTTTCAAAATATAGTCTTCTAGTTCTGGCGAAAGAGTCACACAAAAAAGATTCATTTCTGGGTCCACAAAGCTCGTGCAGATACTGCGGCCCAAACGAGCACGAACGTACTCAGTGAGAATCTCAGGCTCTTTAATGCGGTCAGCATAGTCGCCCATGGTCTCTAAAATGGTTTCAAGGTTCCTAATACTCACTTTCTCTCTTAGTAAATTCTTAAGAACAGCTTGTACTTCACTCAAACGCAAGCGATCAGTCACCTCATCCACAATGGCAGAACTACTCTCTTTTTGCTTATCGAGCATCTCAGAAACAGTTTGCCTAGAGAGAATATCGTGAGCGTTCATTTTGATGATCTCCGTTAAATGAGTACTCATCACCGTTGTAGCATCCACGACCGTATAGCCGTTAATGGAAGCATTTTCACGTAAACTTTCAGGGATCCACACAGCAGGTAAACCGAAAGCTGGCTCAATTGTTTCCACGCCATCAATTTTTTCAGTCACAACCCCGCTATCCATGGCTAAAAATTGTTCCGGCAAAACCATGCCATGAGCAATTTCAGCATCCCTCAGTTTTATGGAATAGTCATTTGGAGGCAGCTGCATATTATCTCTTACCCGGATAGGCTTAATTAACAAGCCCATTTCTATGGCCAATTGCCTTCTCATCATCGTGATCCTTTCAAGAAGGTCACCGCCTTGTGTTGAGTCCACTAGAGGGATAAGGGAATAACCCACTTCAAGCTCAACTTGATCCAGTTTCAATAAATTCGAAACATCCTCAGGGCCTCTGGAATCAGCGCCAGCTGCTGCTCCTCCTGCACCAGGAGCCCCAGAAAGCTCAGCTGAAGCACCTGCCGTTCCAGGGGCAGCGGCAGCCTGAGAGGCCGAATCAATTTTCTTTTTATATTGCTCCATTCGCTCCTTATCAGGTGAAAGGCGAGTGGAATAGAAAATCAGACATGCCCCAAAAAGAATAAGAAACCATAAATGTTGCGCCAAGGCCAAACCAATCACCACCAGAAAAATCCCGCCCGCCATCACTGAAGATTTACGAGTAAGAAGCTGGTAAATAACTTCGCCGCCTAAGTTATCTTTGCTTTCACCACGAGTAATAATAATACCTGCAGCCACAGAAACAATCAGAGCTGGAATTTGCGAGACTAAACCATCACCAATAGTTAAGCGGGAATATTCACTCAAAGCTTCAGTGGCGCCCATTTCATAAATGGTGATACCAATCACAAGCCCACAAATCAAATTGATGGCAGTAATAATAAGACCAGCAATGGCATCCCCGCGCACAAATTTAGAGGCACCATCCATGGCTCCAAAGAAGTCAGCTTGCTGAGCTAATTGCTCCCGCCTGACTCTAGCCTGAGTTTCGTCGATAAGACCAGCGTTAAGGTCTGCATCAATAGCCATTTGTTTACCAGGCATAGCGTCCAAAGTGAACCTTGCCGTCACTTCAGCAATACGAGTACTACCCTTGGTAATCACCACAAACTGAATGATAACAATAATAACAAATATAATAAAACCGAGCGTTACACCTGCCGCTGTTTGCGATTGCCCAGTAATAAAAGTTGAAAAGCTGTAAATTAAAGTCCCTGCACGGTATTCATCTCCGCCGCCACCTAAAATCAAACGGGTCGTCGCAACATTTAAAGCCAGACGAAAAAGGGTGGCGCCCAGCAAAATGGTGGGAAAACTACTCAATTCTAAGGGTGAGTGGATATAACTCACTGTCATGATGAGAATAATGGAAAGGGTGATATTGATGGCCAATAAGCCATCCATCACCATGGGATCCATGGGGATAATAAGCGCCACCATCACAAGCAACATGGCGGCAAGAAGCGCCCCCATATCCCTTTGTTCCTTCAGGATACCTACTATGT
>JADGBV010000211.1 GCA_015231345.1 Planctomycetota bacterium | reverse complement strand
ACGTGAGGAGTACCGCAAAGAAATAGAATCGCTTCATAGTGAAATGAGAGAGTTATCCGAAGCTGAAAACATTGATGAAAATCGCCTCCTCGAAGTTGGCCGAAGTCTTGGCGGACTTAAAATCAAAGAGCGTCTTGTTTTTCGTAATACTCTATCTCAATTCAAAGAACATCTCAACGAGAATCAAAAAGAACAATTTGAAGGCATGCAGGCTCGCATGCGTGAATCGAGAGGAAGCAAAGGCATGCAGGGAGCCCGAGGACAAGGTGGCGGAATGATGCGCGGAGAACAAGATGGAGCAATGCGTGGCGGAAGAGATGGCAAAGGCGGAATGATGCGCGGAGGCAAAGGTGGAATGATGCGCGGACAAGATGGAGCCATGCGCGGTGGAAGAGGCCAAGGCGGAATGAGAGGACAGAACACCGAAGAAAATGGCGGTTTGAGTGGACCCAAAGCAAAGTTCCAGGAGCAAAGTAATACGCAAGAAAAACCTGCTCCAAAAAGTAATCTCGGTGGTTGGGGGGCTCCAAAAAAGAAAAGCAGCTCAACGACAGAAGAAAGCGATCTCAAAGACCTTATGTCTTTCTGAGACATTGAGTAGATTTTATTTAACCCGAGTATAATGCTTTGACTCAACTAGCGGTATCACCTTTGGAGCTTCTTGCTGATTCTAAACAGACTTCTTTCTCTACAGAAGAGTTAGCCGCTTCCGTAGAGCAAAAAACAGAAATACCAAATGCCGAAACGGCCATCCTATCCGTATTACCTGACCTTGCACGAGTTGTAGCCCACTACTTCAAAACTGAAGAAAGTCGTGAAGATATGATGCAGGATTTAGTTGCTCATCTTTTGCTTAAATTCAAGCAATTTAACGGCAGCAGCCCATTTCTTCATTGGGCTTTACGCATTACCTCCAACTTATGCATTTCCAAACTAAGGTTCTACCGTATACGTAAGTTCTTTTCCATTGAAACTCATGTCAAAGCTGAACCTGAATGCTCTGGCATGACACCTCACGATGAGGTCGAAAAAGAAGAGTTAATACTCTTAACCAGACAAGCCATCGACAAGCTCAAATCAAAGGATCGCGAAATTATCCTTTTATGCGATATTATGGAAAAGAAAGATAATGAAGTTGCTTCTATTTTAAGTATTACTCACGCCAACTTAAGAGTCAAAAAACACCGAGCCCGAAGCAAATTAAAGGATATTTTAGTCAAATCGGGGTATAACCATGAATGAAGATAAAATAATTCAAACTCTTAGAGAAGATGCTCATATTCAGTCGGGACCAGATGAACTGAATCATTGGCTATGCCAAGGGCAAAAACGCTCAAAACAAATTCGCCAACGCAGAAAAATGGTAGGGTCTTCTGCCGGTTTGATGATGTGCTGCTTATTTGCTTTTCTATTCTACTCTCCCCTTCCCCAGCCCGGCCAAGTAAATACTGAGGTCTACCCAGACGAGATCTACCAAGAGATGGCCGAATTTATGCTTGATTCTTCCTATGACACGCACGAATCCCTTTTTGCTGATATCGGAGCTCCCTTGGAACAAGAACTATTTATTGAGTAATTCTTGATGAAAACCCCTCAAATGCAAATAGCGAATTGAACTAGAAGCTTTTATTGGATATTGATTGGTCGGATTTAAACTATTGACCTGAATTCAGAATAGCATACAATAGACCTAAACAATTGCTATATATTAAAAATGATATCCAAAAAACGCTTTCTCCCTTTACTTTGCCTCTTTCTATTCCAGCTAAGCCTTCTTGCTGCACCGGAAGATTACTACTCTCCACTCTCTTTAACCCCTAGCAAAGATGGCAAAATCCTCTTCATTGAGGAAGTCACCAAAAAGATGATCGTGACCTTAGACCTTAAAAGTCAAAAAGTTACAAAGAAATACAAATTACCAGCAGAACCCCATGGCATTACACTCTCTCGTGACGGACGCACTTTATATGCAGCATGTGGCTACGCTAAAGGCGAACTCCATATCATAGACGCAAAAAACTTAAAAGTTAAAAAGGTTATTGAAGTAGGCCATAGCCCCATTGCTCCAGTGGAAAGCCTCGATGGCAAAAAGATCTATCTTTGCAATCGCTTCCTTAACAGTGTTTGCACTGTCGACTTAAAGTCAAAGAAAGTCACTTCACGCGTGCCTGTCACCCGCGAACCCATTGCCATGGTTTTAACACTTGATGGCAAATTTCTTTATGTCGCCAATCACCTTCCCGCAGGAGCGGCCAATGTTGATCACATGACTTCCGTTATTGATATTATTGATACGAAAACGAATAAAATCTGCAAATCCATTGCTCTTCCAAATGGTGCCATCGATCTACGAGGCATGTGCCTATCCCATGATGGAAAATTTGTCTACGTGCCCTCCATTTTAGCCAGATTCCTTGTGCCTACGACACAAATCGAAAGAGGCTGGATCAACACACACGCCATGAATATTATTAACGTAAAAGAGCAAGCTAACTCCTATACCGTACTCTTGGATGATGTTGATATGGGAGCGGCAAACCCATGGGGAATCACCTGCACAGATGATGGCAAGTACATTTGTGTTGCCCACTCTGCCACAAATGAAATGAGCCTTATTGACCGAGATGCCCTTCATAAAAAACTATCCACCAGGCCTAAAAATCAAGCAGGCGGAGATAATATGGATGAAAAAGAAATGTATGAAACTCAGGCCGACAATCCAGTGAATGATTTAAGTTTTCTGACTGGCATTCGCTCACGAGTTCATTTACCCGGCATTGGCCCTCGCGGAGTTGCTGCAATTAATAACACAATTTATTTATCGCAATATTTTAGCGACGACTTAGCCACCGTAAAAATTAATAAGCTCAAGGAATATCAAGTCGGCAGAATTCCTTTAGGGCCAACAAAGGAAATGGATTCTGTCAGAAAAGGAGAAATGTTCTTTAATGACGCCTCTCTTTGCTTTCAGCAGTGGCAAGCCTGTTCCACATGCCACCCCGATGTCCGTACTGACGCGGTCAACTGGGACCTCCTAAACGACGGCATTGGAAACCCCAAAAGCACAAAAAGCCTTCTTTATGCTCACTTCACCCCTCCCGCCATGATCTCTGGTATTCGTGCTAATGCAAATATAGCCGTAAGAGCTGGCATACAGTATATTCAGTTCTCAGTGGTTGATGAAGTGAAAGCGAGCGCGATAGATGATTTCCTCATGTCACTTAAGCATATACCCAGCCCCCACTTAGTAAATGGCGAACTTTCTAAGCAAGCTAAGCGAGGCAAAGTGGTTTACGATAAAGCTAAATGCAACCTCTGCCACTCAGGAGAATACTACACCAACAACGGCATGTATAATGTTGGCACTGGTGACCTTATGGAGAAGGACCGCAAATTTAACGTACCAACTCTTGTTGAATTATGGAGAACAGCTCCTTATCTTTATGATGGCCGAGCAGAAACTCTCGAGGATGCATTTACCACATATAATAAAAATGATCAACATGGGAAAACGTCAAAATTAACTCAATCAGAATTAGATGATCTCATAAAGTACATACAATCTCTATAAACTATGGTGAATACAATTCTGAACGAACGCTGCAAATGTAGCATTTTTGAAACGAAGTCAGGCGCCAGTGAATACTTTTTTGTTTTTGAAGCAAAAGAGCAAAGCTATTCTCAGACCCTTGACGTGATGTTCAAAGATGTACAGGATGCTTTAGCTCAATTTGGCCTCCCCTTTGACTCCACAGTCTTCACTCGCTATCACTTAAGTGATGCAACGAACCAACAAAATCAACTTTTAGATTCAGATCTTTATAAAAACCTCAGCTCTGGAGCCCAGTCAATGGTCCAGCAAAGCCCTCTAGGTGCGGGTAAATTCACTCTTCTCTCGTACCACATTAAGTCTAAAAAGCTCAAAGGGTCTGACGTGGGAACCACTACCGACAAAAACTGGCAGAACAATAAACTCTTCTCAGGCCAACACTATTCACTCCTATGGAGCTCAAATATTCAAGGTTCAGAGGTATTCGATGCCTATAAACAGACCCACGAAATCTTTAATAGCTACCTGAAGCTTCTTAAAGAACAAGATCTCTCCCTCTTCCATAACACCTTGAGGACCTGGTTTTATGTTCGAGATATCGACAACCACTACGATGGCCTTGTTGAAGGAAGAAATGATGTTTTTAATGCCCACGGCTTAACTCGCGACACTCACTACATTACGAGTACAGGCATTGAAGGGCGCCTAGCCAATACCTCAACATTGGTATCAATGGATGCGCTCTCCATAGAAGGCATCAAAAAAGAACAAATTACTCAACTTGAAGCTCTAGAACACCTTAGCCCAACCCATGCCTATGGCGTTAAATTTGAACGAGGCACCAAGCTCACTTTTGGCGACCGAGAGCATTTCCATATCTCTGGAACAGCAAGCATTGATAAATGTGGACAAGTTGTCCACGAAGAAGATGTCGAAAAACAAACACAAAGAACGCTTGAAAACATTAAAGCGCTACTCACCCCCCATGGCGCTAGCCTAGAAAACATGGCTTATTTAACCGTGTATCTAAGAAATTTTACTCATGAAAAACAAGTTAGAAAAATCCTAAGAAAAGAACTAGGCGAAGAGATCCCCATCGTCTTAGTACGAGGAGCTGTATGTCGACCAACTTGGTTGGTTGAAATTGAAGGAATAGGAATAAGATCAGCAGAGACAGACTTTCCTCCTTTCCTCTAACTTAATATTTTACTGAATGGGAAATTCGAACCCTGGGTCGGATCAAAAGAGCTCTTCAACAGGCGAAACCAAAAGAAAACTTTCTTCGGCTATCGTCAGAAGGCTACCACGTTATCTTCTTTATTTACAAAGATTAAAGTCTTGTGGAGTCAAATGGATTTCCTCTCAAGAAATTGCCAATTTTCTTGAATTAACCCCATCAACCGTCAGGCAAGATCTATCGGTCTTAAAGATTACCGGTTTTGCCAAAAGAGGGTACGAAGTCGATCGTTTGGAAAGATCACTCTATAATGTTATGGGCACAGAAAGCGCCTCTGAAATTGCCATTATAGGTGCTGGGCACCTAGGAACGGCCTTTGCTGCTCAAGAAGAATTTGCCAAAAGAGGGCTGCATATTTTTTCCCTCTACGACCAAAACCCTAATATTATCGGGCAATATGTCTCTAGTGTGGAAATCAAAGACATCAAGGACCTTCCTGAAGATATCAAAAAACACAATATCCAACTGGGCGTTATCGCCGTTCCCCCTACAGCTGCTCAAGAAGTGTGCGACCTGATGGTCGAAGCTGGCATTAAAGGTATCTTGAATTTAGCCTTAATCCATATCAGCACACCTGATCACGTTGAAGTTAAAGACGCCAGGCTAGTTATTGCTCTGCAAGAATTAGTTTACCGCGTCACAACCAAAGAATCTGATTAAGGCTTAGTTCCAATGGAAGATTAGTTCGAAGGGATACACTCTTCCAAACAAATCTCTCTATTTAGATTAAACATGAAGGAAATTCGCGTAGCCATATTAGGGTGTGGCACTGTTGGGGGCGGTGTTGCCAGAATATTATTAGACCTTGAGCAAAAACTGCAAAAGCGAACGGAGTGTAAAATCACACTTGCGACCATTGTCACGCGCTCTCCAGCCCGTTCCTCTGAAAAATTTTCATTACCAAAAGAGCTTTTCTGCGGATCTTCAGATACTTTAAGCGACGAAGAATGCTCTGCCCAGATGGAGCAGGTTATGGCAAACCCCACCATCGATCTCATTGTAGAAACCATTGGCGGCTGTTCGCCATTTCTACAAAAAATTATGAAGCAAGCACTGGCCAATGGCAAGCACCTTGTTACAGCGAACAAAGCATTATTGGCCGAACATGGCGACCCTCTCTTTTCGGAAGCTGAGAAACAAGGCGTTCAACTAGGCTTCGAAGCAGCCATTTGCGGTGCAATCCCCATCGTTCGTTCCATCACAGACAGTTTTGCAGGTGATGATATTGAGTCACTTTCAGGCATCTTTAATGGCACAAGTAATTATATTCTCTCAAAAATGACAGCTGAAAAATTACCCTTTGATGTTGCCTTAAAATTAGCCCAAGACAAAGGTTATGCTGAAGCCGACCCCACTCTCGACATTAATGGAGGCGACGCTGGACACAAACTCTCACTGCTGGCTAGACTTGCATTCGGACAAAAACTCCCCTACGATCAACTTGAAAAATTCGGAATTGAGAACATTACTGAAGACGACCTTGATTTTGCTAAAGAACTAGGCTGCGTTGTTAAAATGATCTGTCATGCCACCGTGCAAGAGGGGAAAATTTCTGCAGCCGTAACCCCCATGATGGTTAAAGAAAGCAATTTTCTCTCCAAAGTCAACGGTGCTGAAAACGCCGTACTAGTTAAAAACAAATATGGAGGCGCCCATATTTTAGTGGGCCAAGGAGCCGGATCATACGAAACAGCCAGTTCCATTGTAGCTGATATTGCATGTATTAGCAGAAATGAACGAGCCAATAAAGGAAGCTCTAGCGCTGAAGAGGGGCAAGTTTCTGGCTTATCCGATTTACTCCTTCCTTATCATATTATTTTTGAAACAGCCAATCACCATGGAGTCACAGGAGCCATCACCACAGCCATCGGTAAACAAAGCATTAATATTGACACCGTAGGCCACAACCGCCATAACGAATCCGGAAACGCTGTTTTTGCTGTTGCAACTTTACCCTGTAGCAAGAAAGATATTTTAAAAGCGAT
>JADGBV010000210.1 GCA_015231345.1 Planctomycetota bacterium | reverse complement strand
GATTGATTATCAAGATATCTGTTATTATTCTGCCCCGAAATCGAAACCTACAGTCGATAGCCTAGATGAAGTGGACCCTGAGGTGCTAGATACCTTTAATAAATTGGGCATTCCTTTAGAAGAACAAAAACGACTAAGTAATGTGGCAGTGGATGCCGTCTTCGACTCTGTGTCAGTGGCTACAACCCATAAGAAAACGCTTTTTGATAATGGCGTTATCTTTTGTTCCATTTCTGAGGCTTTACATGAATTCCCTGAGCTACTTGAAAAATACTTAGGCACGGTGGTTCCTGTGGGGGATAACTATTATTCGGCATTAAATGCTGCTGTATTCACCGATGGTTCTTTTGTTTACATCCCTCCTTATGTTGAATGCCCACTGGAGTTATCGACCTATTTTCGTATAAATAATGAAGAGTCAGGTCAGTTTGAGCGCACCTTGATTATAGCCGATGAAGGGAGTTATGTCTCTTACCTCGAAGGCTGTACGGCGCCAAAGTTTGATACCAATCAGTTGCACGCAGCTGTTGTGGAATTAGTGACCTTGGATAACGCAGAAATCAAATACTCCACTGTGCAAAACTGGTATGCGGGGGATCCGGAAACGGGTAAAGGCGGTATTTATAACTTTGTGACGAAAAGAGGGGCTTGCCGCGGAGAGAACTCAAAAATCTCGTGGACTCAAGTCGAGACCGGTTCGGCCATTACCTGGAAGTACCCAAGCTGCATCTTGCAAGGTGATAATAGTGTGGGTGAATTTTACTCTGTTGCTCTTACAAATGGTCTTATGCAGGCAGATACGGGCACGAAAATGATTCACCTCGGGCAAAATACAAAAAGTACCATTATATCGAAAGGTATTTCTGCAGATAAATCATCCAATGCTTATCGGGGCTTGGTTCAAGTTGCCGCAAAGAGTGAAAATGCCCGGAATTATACCCAGTGTGATTCCATGTTGGTGGGTGATGATTCCTCGGCGCACACCTTCCCTTATATAGATGTCCGAAATCAGAGTGGCAAAATAGAGCACGAAGCTTCAACCTCAAAAATAAGTGAGGAACAGCTTTTCTATTTTGAACAAAGAGGTATTTCTCGCGAAGATGCTATTTCAGCTGTGATTAATGGCTTCTGTAAGGATGTATTTAAGCAGTTACCCATGGAATTTGCGGTGGAAGCAGAGCGTTTGCTCTCTCTTAAATTAGAAAATAGTGTTGGTTAGTTAATCGTTATATAGAGCTAAGATGTTAAAAATACAAGATGTTCATGCCTCAGTGGCAGATATTGAAATCCTCAAGGGCTTAAGCTTAGAGGTTCAGGCTGGAGAAGTGCATGCCATAATGGGACCGAATGGTTCTGGGAAAAGTACAACTTCCAAGGTTCTGGCTGGTCACCCTTCTTATGAAGTCACTTCAGGTGAAGTGATTTTTGAAGGTGAGTCCCTTCATGAAGTCGAGCCACAGGAGCGAGCTTTGCGTGGAATTTTTATGGGTTTTCAATACCCCACAGAAATTCCTGGTGTGAATAATGCTCAGTTTCTTCGCATGGCTTATAATGCTAAGCGAGTTCATCAAGGTTTAGATGAAGTCGATGCTTTTGATTTTGATGAGCTCCTCGATGAAAAAATGAAAGTCTTGGAAATGAACCCCGTATTTAAAGAGCGTATGCTAAACTCAGGTTACTCGGGGGGCGAGAAAAAGAGAAATGAGATTTTACAGATGGCCGTTTTGGAACCTAAGCTTGCCATACTGGATGAAACCGATTCAGGGCTCGATATCGATGCTTTGCGTATTGTGGCTGAAGGGATTAACCGCCTTAAAGGCCCTGATAATGCATTGATTCTGATTACACACTACCAGCGTTTACTCGACTATATCAAACCTGACCATGTTCATGTTTTGAGTGGTGGACGTATTATTCGTTCTGGCGGACAAGACCTAGCCCTAGAGCTCGAGAAACAAGGTTACGACTGGCTTGAAAAATGACATTAACCTTACAAGAATCTTTAAGTGAAGCAGCTAAGGGTCTTCTTAGCAGCGTAAAAGCCCCAGAAGCAAAGCACGAGCTATGGCGCCAGGTGCCTATAAAACGTTTGCGTGACTTACCTTTGGAGGCAGCTTGCTTGGTGGAAATGCCAAGTCTCAAAGAAGTTCAGCCAACAAGTAAAGAAGAAGAGGTGAGTGAAGACTTACTTGTTTTTCAGACAGGTCGTCTAAAGGAGAACTCATCCTGTGCTCATGTCAGTATTGAGGCTTTTTCTAGTGTCGCCAATACCCACGAAGACATTTTACAGCAGTTAAGTGCTCAGGCTAAAGATGATTATTACGCATTAAATAATCTTGCTCACTGCCCTGAGAGCTATCAACTCACGATTGAACCAGGTAGGGACCCTAAACGCCCTATCCATTTAGCATTTTATAATGCTCACAATAACACAACTTATCAGCGCATTCACATCAAAGTGAAATCTGGCGTCGAGGCGCAACTGATTACCTCACAACATAGTCTAGGTGAGGGCGGGACAGTGAATATGGAAGTGAGTGTGGAGTTGGAGCAGGGAGCCAGGTTGCAGTATTGTGATGGGCAGTTTTCCGACGCTAAGCTGATTCGCTTGGGTGGACTGTCTGTGCGTCAAAAGCGAGATAGTTTTTTCAAATACATGCAGCTCAGTGGTCAGAGTCTTTGCTTACGTCAGCGTCTACTCGTCGACCTTCTTGAAGAGAATGCCGAAGTGGAACTTATTGGCTGTGCTTACTTAGCCGAATCATCTTCTTTGAATCATGTCTTGGATATTAATCATCATGTGCCCAATTGTCGCAGCCGGCAATTATTTAAGAATATACTCAGCGCTGAAGCAAGATCGAGTTTTGATGGCACGATATACGTAGAGAAAAATGCTGGAGGCACATCTGCAGCTCAGCTTAATAATAATTTACTCTTATCGAGTACCGCTCGAGCGCACACCAAACCACGCATGAAAATCTACGCAAGTGATGTCGAATGTAACCATGGAGCGACCGTTGGTCAGTTAGAAGAGGAAGAGATTTTTTACTTGGAAACCAGGGGTCTATCTCAGGAAGTTTCTATGAACTTACTGGCTTGGGGCTTTATGCGCGAGGTCATTGACGAGTGCCCCATGGAAGCTTTTCGTGAGCAATGGGCTCAAGATACTTTAAATGCTGCATTGAGTTTAAAGGAAATTCTATGAGCACCTTAAGTATTGAGCAAATCAAAGAAAGCTTTCCCGTACTTCAGCAGCAAGTCCACGGCAAAGATTTGGTCTATATGGACAATGCCGCCACGACCCAAAAGCCACAGGTCGTTCTCGATTGTCTGAATAACTTCTACTGCAAAGACTACGCCACAGTGCATAGAGGCGCCTATTTGCTGAGCGAAAAGGCGACATCCCTTTTTGAAGCAGTGCGTGGCAAGGTGGCTCAGTTCATTAATGCTCAAAAAGAAAAAGAAATTATTTATGTCAAAGGTACCACCGAAGCTATTAATCTTGTGGCTAATAGCTGGGGACGTAAAAACCTTAAAGAAGGCGATGAAGTTTTAATTTCAGCCATGGAGCATCACGCTAATATTGTCCCTTGGCAAATGGTCTGCGAAGATGTGGGCGCTGTTTTGAAGGTGATCCCCATGGACGATAAGGGTGAGTTAATCATGGAGGAGTTTTATGCTCTTCTTAGTGAACGCACAAAATTTGTTTCCGTTGTGCATGTTTCAAATGCTCTGGGGACAATCAACCCAGTGAAAGAGATTTGTCAGGCGGCGAAATCTGTGGGTGCAGTGAGTTTGGTTGATGGTGCACAAAGTACGGCGCATATGAAGGTGGATGTGCAAGATATGGGTTGTGATTTCTTTGCTTTTTCATCTCATAAAATTTATGGCCCAAGTGGAGCGGGTGCTCTTTATGGTCGTTATGAACTTCTCAAAGCTATGCCTCCATGGCAAGGTGGTGGCGATATGATTTACACCGTGAGTTTTGAAAAAACAGAATATGCCGATCCTCCAGCTCGTTTTGAAGCTGGCACACCCGCTATCACGGAAATTATTGGCATGGGTGCTGCCATTGATTATTTGAGCTCTTTGGGCATGGATTTTGTTGCTGAAAAAGAAGATGAATTGCTGCGTTATGGCACGGCGGCTTTAAAAGAAATTGAAGGCCTGCGTCTTATTGGCGAAGCTAGCAAGAAAGCTGGTGTGCTTTCTTTTGTTCTCGATAAAGCCCACCCTCATGACATTGCAACCATTGTTGATGGTGAAGGTGTCTCTATTCGGGCTGGCCATCATTGCGCTCAACCTGTGATGACTCGTTTTAATATTCCGGCAACGGCGAGGGCGTCTCTGGCTATTTACAATACGAAAAAAGATATAGATGCCCTCGTAAGAGCGCTCCGAATCGTTAACGACATTTTTTAGTAATACTCAAACATGGCTTATTCAAACGAGTTATACCAACAAGTGATCCTGGATCATAATCGAAAACCACGTAATTTTCGAAAGATTGAAGAACCCACTCATGTTTGCCCAGGTCATAACCCCTTATGTGGGGATCATATTACTGTTTATATTCATACCGAAGGCGATGTTGTAAGCGATGTGAGTTTTGAAGGCTCAGGCTGCGCCATTTCAAAAGCCAGCGCCTCCATGATGACTGAATCAGTCAAAGGCAAGACCTTGGCAGAAGTGAAAAAAATGTTTGAAGAATTTCACGGCATGCTTATGGGTGAATTGGATGTGGATCAAGATCAGCATAAGCTTGGCAAACTCTCTCTCTTTCAAGGTGTTAAGCAGTATTCTTCCCGAGTAAAATGTGCCGCTCTTTCATGGCATGCCTTGGTGGGAGCACTAGACCTAAAAACAGAAATTTCCACCGAGTAAAACTCTTATTCTTTAAGGGGATTTTGCCTGATTTGACAGGGATGGTCTCACTTTACACTCGCGAATCTCATGAATGAACTCAAAAGCATAGAAAGTCAGGCTCTCCAGGCTCTAGAATCCGTCACCAGTATCCCTGAGTTGGATCAGTGGAAGAGTACGCATTTGGGTAAAAAAAGTTCCTTGATGGGTGTTCTTAAAGGCATGAAGGATGCGACTCCAGAAATGCGCAAGGAAATGGGCGCTGAAGCCAACCGAATTAAAAAAGGTCTTGGTGCCAGCTGGGAAAAGAGACGCCAAGAAATATCTGAAGCTGAAGTGAATGCTCGTTTGGAGAAGGAGTGGCTGGATATTACTTTGCCACTGAGTCATGATGAACAAGGGCACTTGCATCCGATCACACGTTACTCTCGAAAAATTGAAGATATCTTCACAAAAATGGGTTTCAAGGTTCTCGAAGGCCCCTTGGTAGAAGATGATTGGCATAATTTTGAGGCTCTCAATATTCCTCCCGAGCACCCTGCACGAGATATGCAAGATACTTTTTTTATGACCAACGGCTCCTTGCTGCGGACTCATACTTCCTCTGTGCAAATTCGCACCATGGAAAAAATCCAACCTCCTTTTAGAGGTATTGCTCCCGGTCGCGTCTTTCGTAATGAAGAGGTTGATGCTTGTCACGATAATACCTTCTATCAGGTCGAAGGAATCTTAATCGATAAAGATATTTCTGTGGCCAATATGAAATACTTCCTACGCACGATGCTGAGGGAAATTTTTGAAAAAGATGTCGAGGTACGTTTGCGCCATGGCTATTTTCCTTTTGTTGAGCCTGGTTTTGAATTAGACCTACGCTGTTTATTATGTGAAGGCAAAGGGTGTCCGGCTTGTAAGCATGTGGGCTGGAGTGAACTTATGGGTTGCGGTATGGTGCACCCTAAGGTTCTCGAAGCTTGCAATATTGACCCAGAAGTCTGGGGAGGCTTTGCTTTTGGCATGGGCTTAAATCGTTTGGTCATGAACCATTACGATATAGATAATATCAGGCACTTCGTAAGTGGTGACCTGCGTTTTGTTCAGCAATTAAACTGAGGTTAACTCTGTGATTATCAGTTGGAATTGGCTGGGGCGTTATGTGGATCTAAGTGATCGCAGCCCTCTAGATACAGCCCGAGAATTTACTTTAACCACTGCCGAAATTGAGGAGGTCATAGAACCGCCTTCTCAGGATTTTTTAGCACAATTTAAAGTCGCCGAAGTTGTAGAGGTTGCTTCGCATCCAAATGCCAGTAAGCTTTCTTGCTGCAAGGTGAATGATGGCGAGACGATACTGGATATTGTCTGCGGTGCTGCTAATGTAAGGGCTGGGCTAAAAACGGTATTAGCTCCCATAGGTGCAAAGATTGGCGATTTTAAAATCAAAAAAGCCAAATTACGTGGTGAGCCATCCATGGGCATGCTCTGTTCGGAAAAAGAGCTTGGCGTCGGTGGTGACGATAGTGGTATTATTGAACTGAGTGGTGAAGGCCTTGAGCCTGGAAGCCCTGCTTCACAAGTCTACTCTAACTTACCTTATACTTGGGACCTAGACAATAAAGCGATTACTCATCGTCCGGACTTATGGGGGCATTATGGTTTGAGTCGCGAACTTTGCTCTATTTATACTAGAGATCTTCAAGAACTTGATTTGGCTGAGATGAATGGTGTCGGCGACGACGGTTACTCCATCAGTATTGAAAGCCCTGAAGTCTGTCGCCGTTACTGTGGTTTGTCCATCGCTAATATCGAAGTGAAAGATTCGCCTTTATGGATGCAAAAACTCTTGCTCGAAGTTGGCCTCTCTCCCATTAACAATGTTGTTGATGCCACAAACTTTGTCATGTTAGAGTTAGGTCAGCCGA
>JADGBV010000020.1 GCA_015231345.1 Planctomycetota bacterium | reverse complement strand
GATACGGTTTACGATTTGGGCTACCCCAACCGGGAGGTGGATCAGAGTTTCAACAAAATCCTGGCCAAGGGACTGGGAGGAGTTGACGACCTGGAACTTAATAACAGCATGATGGGAGTGGTCAAAACCCTGCGGGAGGGAAATATCGACGCCATGCTCACTCATATGAGGGTATTTTTCAAGGGGATTCCCTACGACATCCAACTGCAGCAGGAGAAATACTACCAGACCATATTTTTCGTGGTGTTCCGCATGTTGGGCGCCGAGGTGGAGGCGGAGAGTCGCTCTGCCGACGGCCGGGTGGATGCCACCCTCAAAACGCCAGAGCGAATCGTGCTGCTGGAGTTTAAACTGCACGATACCGCCCAGGCGGCATTGGACCAAATTGACAGTAAGGAGTACAGTTTGAAGTACCAGGATGACGGTCGCAAAATCATTCGTGTGGGAGTAGCTTTTGATCCCGACACCCGCAACTTGGGAGAGTGGCTGATCGATTAATATTAAGGAATGCTGGCTGGTACTCCGAATGGCCAGTATTTCAAATGGAAAGTGTATCTGGATTATACCTTTTATTCTTGCACTAACCCTATCACAAAAAAAAGCCTTGCAATTTTACAATCACAAGGCTTTTAAGCGGAGAGTCAGGGATTCGAACCCCGGGTACCTCGCGGCACAACGGTTTTCAAGACCGCCGCATTCGACCACTCTGCCAACTCTCCAAGAGATGTTTTTTGACATCGAGGCGGCATTTTGAAGGGAGCGAACTTTGTTCAACAGCATTATAAAAAAAACTATTTATTTCTTATTAAAGACTTTTCCGCAGGCACTTTCTATCAATGTTTTCATATTTAATAAAAAGCAGGCGTTGTTGGCCAAAACCTCATAATCCTCGCTTTTGATATGAAAATCACTAAGAAATACACGGTAGCCTTGTTTTGAAGAGTCTTTTTGACGAAGCTCCATTAAGCTCTCGATGACTTTTCTGAAGTCAGCCTTAGCTTGGTCTGTAGCAAATGAATAAGTTCCTGTATGGGCAAAATGCCTCATAAAATCCACATATGACTCTTCATGCATCGTGACTGAAGCTTCAGCTAACCTCTTTATGGCAGGAGGCACTACGATTAAAATATTAGCCGTAATATCTTCGAGATGTTCATTGCCCTGATCGTCTATTTCAAGCCAAGTCACTATGGTACTTGAAGGCCGTGGGGAAAAACCTTGAATTGCTTGTACTTTGATAGCCTTCTTACTGCAAAGGCTGAAGCTATAAACAATACGAGGAAAGTAAGCACGCATAGAATCACGAGCAATACGGTTCACGCATATATGCCCAAGCTCATCAATGGCTATAAAATCGACATATTGAGATGTCTTTCTGAAGCAAATATGAGCTTTCTTATCAGGGGTATGATCTAATGCTTTCTGGAAGAAATCGCTCAAGTTATTACCTTGATCGAATGAATATGCAATCCGTTTTTTAAACCTGATATTCATGGCGATAAAGCCATGGCGCATATCGATAAATTCTTTGTAGTGATACTGCCCTCTTGCAAAGAAGATAAAAAAAGCTCGCCCTGAGCAGTAAAAGCAAAAGACTGGGGTTAACTCTTCTTTCTTTGCCTTTATTTTGGTCTTTGAGAAAAAAGTGAGACTTGCTACGAGCAATTGCCGGATCCTTTGCTTGAAACGCAGAGGGTCGTAAAAGTCTTGACCGACGAAGTAATCAAGAGCGTCAAGATCTATGGAGTCATCATTTAAGCCCTGACTCAAGAGGTAAACGATAGACTCAGCTAGCCAACTATGATAGTGAAATTGAAAAACACGCACTTCCCCCCAATTATTCTTTTCAATGAGGTACAAGTCTCTTAAAAGAGACCTTCTTTCTAAGCCAGCATTAAAAGGATCTTCTTCTGGAGCGAGTACTTTACATTTCATGCGCTGAGCATTCATTTCTGCAGCCGTATTGATAATTTCAGTCACGACAGTCTGTGGTTCGCGCTTATCAGTAGTTTTTGAGCCACTTTTATATTCCAAGCCCTGTAAAACATGAACGATTTTAGTTTCTGAGATATCTCCCCTATCTACTTCGGGGGTTGGTAAAAAAGGATCGTCTTCGGTATCAAAAATGCCGCGAAAATCAGCATCATCTTTTGGTATAACACCAACGGAGGATACAAATTCTTCACTTGAAGAAGGGGGGATCAAATTAACGCAGAAGAGCCATTTTTTGGCTTTGGGCTGCGAGGCAAAACTTGAATCGTTTAATGAGGGGATTTTAGGTGAACCAATAAAATTTTTGTATTGCTCACTTAAAGATTTTATATTATAAGATAGTTGTTCACTAAAAGGCAAGGCGCAACATATTTTAACTTTATATTCGATAAGACCGTTATAGATTAGCCAGGTTATCAACCTACCGATGTAAATATATTCAGCAATAAAACTTTTATTCTCAAAATCGCCAAACTGCTTCGTTGGATCATGGACGTCTCTATAGAGTCGCCACGTTCCTTCTTCCGTATATTGAATGGTATAGGCTTTTGCTTTGACTGCATTTTTAAAAGGAGGAAAAAACCACTCCACCCTCTTACGGGATTGGTCAAAAACCGCCGAAAGACGATTGAGCAACATCTTAAGGTCGTGCACTGACATAACCTTCTTAATTGCTTTTGCATCGACTCGACTTTTAAGAACCTTCAAGCTCTTGAGTAGAAATTTCTCTGCCTGGGCTTTGAATTCGATTGTTTCGCGTAATGACAGGTCAGAAAAGTATTCCCATTTACCTAAGTCTTTCGCGCTCCAGCCCCATTCCTTGCAGTACTCCACCATTACAGCTTCAGCATTTCTCTCTGGACGATTGGGAGATGCCAATTTATGAGAAACCTTGATGTTAATTTTCATAAAAAAGCAGCGACGTAATAGTTCTAGGAAGCCTAGATGATTTAACTTTTCATAATAACCTAAGACCCGATCAATCATGTTCTGATAAGGATCCAGAAACTCCATATCACTCGGATTAGCAAAAACCTCTCGCTTCAAAACCGTTGCAAGAAGAGTTTTATCACTTGTAGGGTCAGAGTACTCAACCAGTAAAGCCATTTTCAATATAGACTTGAATATGGAGTCAACGCCCTTATTTAGCTGCCATAACCCACCACCTAAGAATTCTTCCTGAGGGATCATGTGTATATTACCGATATCGATATAATCGTTACTTAAAGCAGGGTTTTCGCCCAACAAATCATGAAGACTACCTTTATAGGCCTGATCATCCAAACCCAAAGGTAAAACCCACCAAAAGGGAATTTTCCCAGCCACAAGTAAAGAGCCCCGGTAATACTCTTCTTTGAGCAATTTACCTAAGGCTGAGCCACATGATTCTTTTGAGACTTCACCAAAATCATTCTGTGCTAATTTGGTCGCCGTTGTGATAAAAAAGTGAACTTCCACTCCCATCACTTCATCGCACCAGACCTCAATACGTTCAAGTTTCTTCTGTAAATTTTCACTATCCTCTTCACTTAAATCTTCCCGAACACAGCACCAATAGTCAAAATCAGACTTGTCTGTGTAGGCTATGGAGCCCACTGAGCCCATAAGTGACAAGAATTCAATGGGCGGTTGAGCTGTATTGCCAACTGGATTAAAACGCTCTTTTTTGCCAAAGTACTTCTTGAGTAAATTTTGAGCATTTTGCCCTAATTTATAACCTTTTATGCCTATGGGTATACTGACCTCTTCCTCGTCTTTTAGAGAAAAAATCTCAGGCTGGGAGCAATGAATAAAGGCAGGAACAAGCTCAAAAACATGCGCTTGATGAACGGTAAATTCATCGAAACAAAGCTTAGTTTTGAAGCGATTATAGATGGAGAAAGCACTGCTATTACTTTTTACTTGTAATAGTAAGTCTTTTATCTCATTACCATCTTGCGTCATAATGGATTGCCATTATATGGACACAAAAAAAGAACAATGATTAAATCACCCGAAGATGAAAAGAATTATGAGTTTATTTCAGCTAAAAGAGTCGTCAGGACGAGAGTATTCGCTTGCGTAAATAGGCTCGCTCGTGTAATCTAGTGATTCAGCCAGTTTAATAACTTCATCAACAACAGCTCGAGGCACAGCTTCTGCTCCCGAACGATACTTCTGAAGTTGCTCAGGAGTGATATTTAAAATACTCGCAGCCTGTACTATGCTACCTATTTTACTGGTTAATTTTACAAACTCAGATTTTGTCATATAAGCTTCTCCAGTCGCTATAATATTAACCAAAGCCACACTTCAACAAGTGATTGAGAAAATCTGGGGACGAAAATAAGCGAAAAAATAAGCTAATTCAGCAAAGATCAGAGAGAACAAGCCCTATTTTAAGGATTTTCATCCCAGCTTAAGCCTCCTAAAGGCTGAGAAGTGAATGTAATGAATTCTAAATCATCAAATCTTTGGAAAAATTTCAGGGTGGCATAACAAAATGAAATCAAACAGGCAAAAAAGTAACCATAACCCTGATAACTTAAGTCAAAATCCATAATCCACCATGTGAGAATCATATTTGAGAAAAAGAAGAGCATATTAACGCGTAAAGCCAAGCCTTTCCAGTCAAAATAAAGAATAATAATCATAATCACCATCAAAAGAGCATGAATAAAAGCTCCCAAAATAGTAATACGCAATACTGCCAATTGATAAGCTTCCATATTCAGGTACTTTACAATCTCAGGAGCCATAAAAATCGACAAACTTGTAATAAGACCTTGGAAAAGCATGAGTCGGTAAAAGCTTAATCTTAGCGATTCTGTTAGCATTTTTTTCTCTTCCAAAATCTCTTTTAATCCCGCTTTAGCAACAACTTTATTATAATACATGCGGTAAGCCCGGTAAAAACTGGTTTCCACCCTAACAAGGAAAATAGAAAGGGTTGGCACGATGGTCACAAAAGCTAAAAAAGAAGGAGTCTCATAAAAAGAACAAGAATAAATCCCGGGGTAAATCTCTTCACCCTGATAAACCCAAAAAACAATCTTATCAACCCATATGGCACCATTATAAAAAAAGCCTATAAGGAGTAAGGAGGGATGGGTAATAATATACCTAAGCCAATCAAAGTTAAGGAGTTTGCCTATGGGAAATTCAAGCAAAATACGAGAGGTTAATATAGCCAATAAGAAAGTCTGCCCAAAAGTATAACCAACCACTAGCCCATTTAGCCCATGTTCTTCAACCAAAAAATATGAACCACCAATGCTCATAATTGCCCCTATAAAATAGGCCACTACAATTGTAATAAAATCTTTCGCTGCACTCAAATAAATCATCGCAATCCAGATTTCATTAATGATGGCGTACAGAAATGCTCCGCCATATATGAAGCCCACAGGAAAGCCACAGAAGTACAGAAACAAAACAGCACTTAGGAAATGAAGCACAAAAGTAGGGATAGAAAAGGAGACAAAAGACGAGAAAATAGACTCATCGTCATTTTTATAAATACAATCTGATAAATACCTTGTCATCAAAACCTGCAGGGCACCAGAAATAACAAGACTTGAGGCATAACAATATGTCACCCAGCCACGAAAAACATGATGTTCGCTATGCCCAATGAGAGGCTGATATAAGATCCCTAGAGTTCCGATACAAATAATCGATATCAGCCAAGGACCGGAGGATATAACAGCAGAGTAAAAGTAGCCCTTAACAACTCCCCAGTAGGTGTCTTCAGCTAGAAGTTTTTGGATTTTAAAACCTATACCCGCCATTATCGCCTCATCAGATCATGATAGATATGGGTATAACGCGCATTTATGTCTTCTAGCCGGTAAAACATATCAACACGACTTAAAGAAGCAACGCAAAGTTTATTATAATAGGCTTCATCTTGAATCATTCTTAAAATGGCTTCAGCTGTTTCACCTGGACTTGCGACATAAGTAATCACACCCGAAGGCCCTAAGGCTTGATCCTCCTGAGTAAGCCCAGTAAGAAGTTCTTTACAAGCCCCAACATCAGATGAGATACAAGGAATGCCAGCAGCGTGAGCCTCCAATATAACAAAGGGTAAGCCTTCACTCACCGACGTTAACACGACGACATCCAGTTTAGGGTAATACTCTCGCACATTCACACGCCCCGTAAACTCTATATTGTCATTGAGATCAAACATATCAATCAGGATTTTACATTCATCAACATATTCAGGATCTTCTTCCATGGGCCCCATGACAAGAACATGAAGCTTAGGGTATTTATCCACAACAATTTTGATGGCCCGGACAAATGTCTTCACATCTTTAATGGGAGTAACCCGCCCTACAAAACCAATGGTAAAACGACTCTCTTCGGTTTTCTCCGCACGGACTTTTTCACGGGCAGCGAGTACATCTTTATAACCATCCACATCTATGCCATTGGGAATAATCACTAATTTATCATCGGGACAACCATGATCAACCTGCATATCATAGTTACCTTTATAAAGCGTCGTAACTAAATCTGCACCTTCGTAAGCCAAACGACTCATTATCATAAACATGGAGATCCACCATTGTCTAAAAAAGCCCATATCTTCACTGGCTCGGTAATCTTCCGAACGTTCATCGTAAACCCAATTAGACTGGCTTATTTCAATCTTCCTTTCTTTGGCATATAAACCATGTTCAGTTATTAATAGATTCCCGCCTTTTTTAATTTTGGCCATGCAGCCCAAAAGACCAGCATAACCAGTCGAAGCAGAATGGTAAATAGAAGCAGATGGTATATCAACATTAAGCAGACTCAGTAGAGGCAAATGGGTGAAGCGCCAAGTCCAGAAAAAGTCAATGAATGATATATTATTATCGTGATACATTTTTTTTAATATATCCCAAGATTGCCTTGAAAACAGTAATGATTTACTGTTCACGCGACCATCTTTTCCCACTAGACCTTGGATCATGTCTGTAAATTTACCATAATCCACATCAGGAAGACTGGTATAAAAAGTTTCAATAGCCTGCCAGACCTTATTATCTTTATAAGCAGCACCGTAGGATTTCAGTTTGGTTTCATGCAAATAAGCAGTTGTGAGGCTTATGACATTTGATGGAATTTCATACTTGAAGACCTGGCTCGATTCTTCATTAGCTGCTAAATGAAGTATGGCAAAACGGAGGTGAGGATTAGCCTTAATGGTTTGATCTACCCATGTGCTGACGCCACCAGCAACAAAAGGGTATGTGCCCTCTAAAACAAAGCACACATCTGCTTTCACCTAAACCCCTTCATCCATATTTAAAACCATGCGACGCACATAGGATTTAAAAATAGCTTCCAAATCAGGGCTGCAGTTCTCTGCAAATTGAATCAGAGGAGGCAATAGTTCCGGGTGAGGAAAATTTGACATCAACTTTCCTAAAAGAAGCAATGGTTTTTCTGTCTGGAAGCGACTAAAACAATTAATCAGTATTTCGGGCTCTAATATCTCACGAGCATTAGGCGTAGCTTGATCAAAACCTCTTGCCAAAAAACAGACCAGTTTTTCTGATAAATCATCACGACTAAATTGGCGCCAAATAAAAGATTTATCGTAACGGTGAGTTTCCTTCACACATGCCAGAAGATCCTTATCCCATGCCCAGTTATAATCTTGCTTTTCTAATAAAAGCAAATCGTTGTCACATAAAATGAGAGGGTTGTGCTTTAAAAAGTCCTGAATGCTTTTTTGGACTTCAGGCTCTGCAACTAGCATAAATTCCAAAATATCAGTCGCTTTACCTTTACAACAGTTTTTTATGGCATTATTGAGTTCTGTTTGAAAAATCTCAGTCCAAGATTCATCGCGGATTTTTATCAAAAAAGGAATGGAAGAAGGAGACGCTATGCTCTCCAGAGCCATTAGTGATAGGTAACGCATATTGTCGTTATCACTTTCCAAAAAGCCATGCACGACATCTACAAGGGAACTATCCACGGGCATGGACTTCGCCCCCTCAGCGACATGCTGCATAATAGTTTGTTTAACGAGTACATCCATCTTATCATTCTGAAGACACTCTTCGTAATAAGACAGCACCCTATTTCTAACTAAATTTTTAAGAGCAGAAGCAGCGGCGTAAGCTTCTACGACTCCCTTATCAAAGAGAGCAGCCAAATCCTTTTCGCACTCAGGGTAGTCACACGTTCCCATGGCTCCGGCAATAAGAGCAACCATTCCCGGGTCATCAGTGTTATCTAATTCTCTTTTTAAAACAACATAGGCATCATGACCTTCACAATGACCAAGAAGCTCAAAAATATGTGGCAAGTCATCTTCTGTGGCATTTTTTAAGCGCTTTTCATAGTTTTCTAAACGAAAATTTTGATCAACCCTATTCAAAGCCTGCAAGCAAAGCCAACGAACATTTTGATTGGATGTTGCAAACATTACCTGAGCAATGGGGTCGACAACATCGTAAGTATTAATATCACCTAAAAGCTTGAGGGATTCGCCACATTCTTCATCATTTTCATTTCCCAAAGAGAATTCGTAGAGAGACGGAATCCATTTAGGGCTCAACTGCTTTTTAACGGCTAAAAGCCCCATTACGCGAACCCCAGATACCGTATCAGCTAAACATTTTTTAATAAAAGAAAGAGGAATTCTGTCATCACCACGTTCACAAATAGCTGTAGATACTGCTAAGCGAACCTCATCCTCGTCGTGTTCGATTAAATTACAAAGTTTGTTGATATATGCTCCAAGTGCAATTTCAGCAAGCACATTAGCTGAATCGATGACAATATCATCGTATTTACTTCCCAAAAGAGAAACAAGTCTATCGGCATAAAGTCTGGATGACCATACTTTAGTTAACTGAATGGCATACTTTTGGGTTCGGTATTTTTGAACAAGAAAGTCAATAAAATCTAAGCGAGAATCTCTATAAAGTGATTCCTCTGCTACTTTTAGAGCAGCAACAGCCATAGCATTTTCTTCTGCAAAAACCATCGAACTGCATATTTTTAATATATTTTCTTGGTTTAAAATGCCGACATGTTCTATAACATCAATTTTATCATGTAATGATAACTCAGAGACTCCACCTTCTGCAAATAAACAGACTCTGGTTACAGCAACTTTTCGAACCTTTCGCTCTTCGGACAGTAAACCATTAATTATTTCTTCAGATGTCATGACGATTTATCTAGCCCCATCAGCCATAATGATTTCACATCTCTAATTGCTTCCCATTGAAATTCTTCCTTTCCTAACTGCTTCATCACTTCTTGGCATTCAGCAAATTTACCTTCACGAAAGTAACTTTCGGCCTTATAAATGAGATTCTCGTCTTCACCAACATCAGTCTTTTTTAGTTTCCTGGCTTCTTCAAGTCGACCTGATTTGGTTAAAGCTCTTTCTAAAGACTCACGAATTCGATTATTAGTAGGAAGTATTTCATAAGCTTTCGTAAAAGCTTTAATAGCTTCATTCATATAGTACTCAAGGCTTGCAGCGTCTTGAATTTCCAGATAAATAAACTCGTAATATGACTTCCCTAAATTGTAATAGTCATCACCTTCGGGGTGTTCTAGATTTTTAATTTTATTTTTATATTTAACAATATCGTTATTTAATCTTTCCTCAATTCTTGAAAGTCCACTGGAGGCATAAAAACGCACTTCCGTATTGGGATCAGAAATACATTCTTTTAAAAGTGCAACTGACTGAGGGTTACTAATTTGTGTTAATGTTTCAATCGCTCCTCGTTTGAGGTCAGCATTACTGTGACTACGTATAGTCTCAACCAAAGGTTCAACACTCATATTATCAGATATGGAATCTTGATAGGTTTTAGTCTTTAGATTAGAATCCATTTTCTTCGATAAGGCTTTATCTTCTTCATGAAAATCAGTAAGAAGATTCATTTTTTTCTGAAAAAAGATACTTAGCATGATAGCCCCACCAAAGCCAGCACCAAAAAGAGGAAAGACGCTATAACCAAGAAACAAGCCTAAAAACAACTTGCGAGAAAGAGCCGCCCAAAACACACAAGAGGAAAGAGCAAAAACCAAAGAACTCACTAAGTGCCAAATAAGAATATTCGAGCTATATTTAACAATGAAAATATTCATGCCAAATTCTCGGAAAAGCATATACCAAACGGCAAAATAAAGAGCTAAACCGCCTGTATAAAAAGAGTATTTTCTAAAGTCGAGATTAAGCATTTTCTTCGACCGCCTTTAAAAAAGCTTCACTCATAAGATGAGTTAAGAATTCCTGCTCCCTTTTAGCATGTTGAGAATTGATTTTCAAATGACATAAACTTAACTTCGCAAAACTCTCAGAAAACCCATAACGACCAAATCTTTCACGAATATCATTTATCATGCTCGGTCCATCTTGCTCGACTTTATAAAAAGCAAAACAATTAACACTCGCAATATAACCGATGCGCACCCCCTCCCCCAAACACAGCTGGCAAAGCAATGTCATAAAACCAAACTGTTGACCTTCACCACAAGAAGAAGAGAAGCGAAAACCTGTCACAACAACATCCATCTCCTCACTGATACTAGCAATATCACATAAATTTTTAACAAAATAATATTCCCTTTCCACAGGCCATTTTTCATGCCAAGGGGAAGACTCATAGAGTTGCTGATAACTTTTCTGAGACTTTATGGATAAACCAGCTGCATTGACAATAACATCAAAAATCCGGAAATTTGTGACATTGAACTGAATAAAAGGGATTTTTCGAACAATGACCATGGCATCTATATGATCCTCAGAGCTCATCACAGGGCCACAATAAAAAAGCGTTTCCTCGCCCTCTTCATTTTCTAGGTCTTCAATATATTCAGTCACACTGCAAACTCTTTTCTCCAGCAAAGCTTGACGATAAACAGGATTTTCCCTTATGGCAAGCAAAGTTGTTTCATCTAGCTTCTGGTTATTAGAGCTCAGATAACTCTGGTGATAAACATCTGGATTAGAGATTAAAATTAGACTTTCTTCAATATGAGCAAAGGTATGAAGTAATTCTGGAATATAACGATAAATAGCTTTGCGATCTTTTTCGAAAATAAGCAGTAGATTCTCGGAAAAATTTCTAACCCCCAAGCTGTGACCTGCCATTTTCTTTTCAATAGAGAGCAAGGACTCTCTCAAAGCCTTAACCTCTGTGCTTTTGCTCAGCTGGTTCTTAACTTCTTTTTTCAATGCACCCTGATAATACTGAGTTTTCTTAAGTCTAGACTCTACAGTTTCACCGATCAGAATGCCAAAAATGATAATACTGAGAGGGACACTCAATAAGTCGAAACCATTAATAAGTTCCATTTCAAGAAAATCACTCTCATGAACATGAGCAGTAATTATAAGCCCTGCACCAAAAACCCCCGACAAGGCCCCTGCCCAAATGCCGTAACGAACAGCAAAGAGGATAGTTATGAAGAGATAGGGATGAAGACTGATAGAAATAAAAGCTGGGTCTTCAGGGAAGAAGAAATAATTAAAGAGGCCTAAAATAAGATAGGCAATAAGTGGCTCTTTAATTTGCCTTTTCAAAGTAAACCTATCGTCTAGAGACTACTTCCTTTAATTTGGCAGAAATAACCTGAGGCACAAATGGCTTACGCATATAATCGAGTTTGAGAGACATAAGTTTTTTAGTCTCCTCGTGCACAAGCTCCTTGCTGGTTAAGAAAACAATAGGAAGATTATCTAACCCATCAGCCTCACGTATTTCACTAGCCACTTGCATGCCGTTTTTAATGGGCATTAAATAATCGATAATGGCCACATCGATACTTTGACTCTTAATAGCGTCGATCACATCTTGTTCTGAAGTCGCATAATGAAAATCAAATCCCAGTGGAGTTACTGTGATTTTGAGCAAATTGTACATTTGCTCTTCATCATCAACAACCAATACTTTTATTTTTTGCATATATAGGATTATCTCTTATCTTCTGTGAAGGCGTCTTCAGTTTGCATTATTTCAATATTATATTACATTTCCGAAGGGAGCATGGGGTCTTCTTCCGGAACCAAAGCTTCTTCAGAACCCATATCCTCGACATCTTCTATGGATTTATCACTTAAATCGTCAGCAGACTCAGCAGCAGGAGCAGCTTCAGTAGCGGACTCAGCTGATAATATTTTTTGTAAAGGCCACACTTGATCATGAATGTCGTTTAAACATTTTGCCACCAATTCTTTCGAAACTTGCTGACCTAAACGGCCCAAGGCATCTTCTTTAAACCAAGAAAAGCGCCCTACTCGACTCAAGCTGCCGGACCAGATAATCGTCATATCCTTCACATCAAGCAAGCGTAAATGCAAACTAGCAACCGGATCTTCCCCCAAGCCTCTTTTATAATGAAATTCACTCACTGTTCCGATAAGGAGCAAGTCACAACCAATCTCAGATGTTAATTTATCCATGCCAACATCCATATGGCTTGTGACATCAAGCCATTTATTTTTAAGCATAATCGCATCTATGCCATATTCATCCATCAATTCAATATTATAACCACCTACATTGCCATGGTACTTTTTATAAAGCTGAGAAAACATTTCATTATAACAAAAGCGAGCCATATCGTTGCCAGCTTTAATATTTGGAGTTAAGTTCTCAAAACTCACAATAGCCAATTTCATCGATTTAGGTGTTTGATACACCGTTTTCATAGAACTCACAACCCTTCTGTCACAACCAGAAAATAGACAAAGAGACAATAGAAGAATGAGACTCAGTAAGAAAACTGGAGAATGTTGTTTTATTTTATTCACAATACTTAACTTAAATAGTTACAAAAAAAGAGAGCTTGATTTTCTATATTTATCTAGAAAACACCAAATTGAATTTTAATTAGAGGCAACCCCTTTCAAGCTAATAATGTAAAGAAGAATAGCCTTTTTTCCTATTGTTCTTAAAAGAAATAGCCTTTTTATAAATTGCCAGTGCTACAGATTCACATGGAAGTGCAAAGCCACTTCACTTATGTCCCCTTTCACCACGCCGGTATTTTCTGTGCTAAAGCGATAAGCAAGAGCTGTTTTAAATTTATGAGTTGGAGTTAACACATAATAGGCATTAAATAAGATGAGGTCGCCAAAATCAACTTTTCGCGAATTGTCTTGCCCGACGCCTGCATTAAGCCTTAAACCCTGGCGCGGACTAATAGGCCAACTAAACTCTACCCTCCCCAGTGTTGGGTGAGCTTTTGTGGTGCGATCAAGTTGACGCAAATAACCCTCGCCAGCCCAAAAACGTTGAATTTCCTGACTTATGGCAAGTTGTAAATATTGACGAATCTCACCGTTATAGAGCAGAGTATCTTCAAAAAACTGCTGACCCATTTTAAAACCACTGCGGGCAAAAAGCAAAACACCCATATTAATAGAATGACTCGACAGCTTCCCGTGAGCTCTTAATTTAGAGTACAGGTGAGAGTAGCCATAAGAGCCTTGAGCGGAGATAAAGCACTGCAGAGGCAATTGAAAAGACAAAAGATAGCTAAGTCGATCTTCAACCTCGTTATATTCTAAAGATTTTAAACTCTCTAATATAGATTTACGATTCAGCGATAAACCAACATAAGCTCCTGGTTTCATGGCATAATTCCAGTTCACACCACCACCAGGGCGAGCATGATGACCAAGCTCAAAATCAAAAGTTAGCTGATGCTCATTACGGTGATGCATAAGACTAAGCCCAAGAGAATGTTCATTTAGAGAATTTCGTGCACCGACTTCACTTTTAAACTCATGCCTCTTCAGTATGGTTCTGAGGCTAAGATCATCGCGAATATGATGCCGCAGACCTGTTTTATAAAGATAGCCCAGTTCGACATCAGAAGTTCGGTAAGCAAAAGAATTAACCCATTCAGGGCAATGATCGTACTTGATTCTTTTTAAAGCTTGCCAAGTGATGGAGTCTTTAAGAGAATCATCAAAACTTCCGGCATGAATACGGGGGCAAAATATGCATACCAGCAGTATAAGTAGGCGCATGGAGTAGAATAGAGAGTAACGACTCATAAACCCATAACCTCTTTAGGGTCACGTCCCCAGCGCTTGCCCAACCAAAGCCACTGCTCTGGGTACTGAGCCACAAAAGAAGATAACTGGTCGTCAATCAGTCGCACCGAAGCTTGAATATCTAGTTTACCAGCATCATTTTCGATCACCGGTATACTTTTTCCCCAGAGCATGCGATAACGTGAACCAGTTCTAACGAGCGAGACTGGTACAAGAGGGCATTTGGTTCTAAAAGCCAGGTGAGCAGCCGAATCCCAGCTTTTGCACTTACGCCCTAAAAACATTGAAGGCACACCACTATTGCCACCGTGCTGATCGATCACCATACCGACATTG
This sequence comes from Planctomycetota bacterium, assembly GCA_015231345.1. Taxonomy (GTDB): domain Bacteria; phylum Planctomycetota; class JADGBV01; order JADGBV01; family JADGBV01; genus JADGBV01. The sequence goes on along the minus strand of JADGBV010000020.1, from coordinate 6,839 downwards.
CCACCGCGCTTCAGCCTTTTAAATAAAGAAATCATACCGCCATCTTTAGACAATACGTCTTGCCCATGCACGAGGCGAGCAGATAAAATCAGCCGATTCACCCACTCATATTCATGAGGTTTATATAGTGACACTGCAGGTTTAACACCTGACAAAGCACAAATTACTTGAGAGCATAATTCCCAACTGCCTAAATGAGCCGCCACAAAAATAATACCCTGATTATTCTCATTAATGCCCTTTAAGTAGGCGTGAAGTTCCTCTACGCCATCAATATGGGAGAGAAAGTCTTCATCACTGATTTTACTGCTCCAGACCATATCGGGTAACATCAGCCAAATTTGCCTGTACATCTCCTTAATAACATTCTTTGACGAGACTTCTTTAGGCAAAACAACAGCTTCGACTAAATCCTCGCACTCTTTCGCATGTGTGCGGTCAAAGAAGTGGTGCAGTTTAGCAAAGGCATAACACGTCGCCCTTAAAACAGGTTGAGGCAATAAGCGCAGCCCTCCCCAAAGCAGACTTTTGTTATTCATCGCAGTCTTCATCAGCACTATATCGGGCAATAGGTTGCTGTGAAAATTTCGGAGAACGATTTTCAAACTCCGCCATGCCTTCTTCACGAATATCTTGTATTTCTTTAAAGTATCGACGTGAGTGATGGCATAATGTAAGTTTCTTAACCCCTGAATCTCTTGCTATGGCTGCTGAAGATCGAACCGTACTATGATAATGCCTAAGAGCATAATCACGGTCGCAATCTCTAAAAAAACCTTCGATGACAGCTTCATCTGCTTCGTCCATAAGTTTCTTTAATAGCTGGTGGTTTTCTTTGCTCGCCAAGTGATCCATGACATAACACAAGCTATGCCCTTTCTTGATATATAAATAATGAAAGAGGTCTTTTGCTTTCAACTGCTCAGTTTCACTCACTTGAATGATTTTTTGCTCCTCACCTGCTTCATAAGCATCCTTGAGCTCTTTCACCCATTTTCCTGGCCTATAAGGAAAGTCTTTAATATTTAAACTGCTATCTTCTTCTAGGCGATAAGCCAAACTAGGGATTTTATGATCAAGTGCGACATACGAAACAGACACGCCTTTTTCTTTAAAACAAATACCATCTTTTATCTCATATTCATCTTTTTTGATCAGTTTCCACTTAGGAGGCGCCAATTCAAAAACTTCTGCGCGATTATTATGTAATTCAATCACTTCATACACAGCTGGTCTCTTTTTAATGAGATTCCATGTATAACCCAAACCCTTTGCTTGAACATTTTTGGCAATCCCTGCTGGCCCACAAATGGTGATCATTCTGCGCAGACCAATGTGATGTCTGAGCAAAGTATCGAAATTACAAAAATGATCAATATGAGTATGAGTGACAAAAATCGCCCTAAGAGACTTACAATCTCCCGCACGAAGATAACGAGCTCGGCCACAATCGAAGAGATAGCCCCAAGAATGGTTATCCACGGTGGCCATATAGCAGATATCTTCACTAATATGACTTTTATTTTCCGCCGTGATCACTTGACTTTCTATAGATTTTCGTAAATAATTATAGTAAGCGATTAAGCGACCTTTCAACTTCAGGAAAACTAAAATCATACCTTGGCTCAATTCGCCATTGCCAGCCCCTTTGAACCCACTGGGGATCAACCCCAGGCCATAAAAAAGCTCTGCCAGCAGATCAATGATGGCCAAAAGGATAACCTCTTACTGGGCGTCACCGGTTCGGGAAAAACCTTCACCATGGCCAAAATCATTGAATCTTTGGGAAGGCCCACCCTTATTATGGCTCATAATAAAACGTTGGCGACACAACTTTATGGGGAATTTAAAGATTTATTTCCTCATAATGCTGTGGAGTATTTCGTCAGTTATTATGATTATTATCAACCAGAAGCCTACCTTCCTGGCCGGGATTTATATATAGAAAAAGACGCATCCATCAACAAACAGTTAGAAAAAATGCGCCATTCGACGACTCGCTCCCTGCTGGAACGAAAAGATGTTATCATTATTTCTTCCGTTTCTTGCATTTATGGCTTAGGAAGCCCTGAAGAATATGAGAAAATGACCATTTTCTTACGCGTCGAAGAAGATTTCGGTCTCTCAAGGCTCCAAGCCCGGCTTATTGAAATTCAATACACCCGTAACGATACAGCACCTGAAGCTGGTCAGTTCAGAGTCCGCGGCGACACCATTGATATATTCCCCATTTATGAAGACAGCACTCTAATACGAGTTAGTTTTTTTGGTGATGAAATTGAATCCATCACAATCAAAGACTCACTTACCCTCAAAACAACAGGTAAGATGAAAAAAATTGAGATTTTGCCTGCAAGCCATTATGTCACTGACCATGATCACCTACAAAAAGCCCTCATTTCCATTAGGGCAGAACTTAAAGCAAGAGAAGATTACTTACTCGGCCAAAATAAACTTCTTGAAGTGCAAAGACTTAAAGAAAGGGTGCGTTATGACTTAGACCTAATGGAACAAACGGGCTTTTGCTCAGGCATTGAAAATTATTCCCGCCACCTCACGGCAAGTGCCCCAGGAGAACCGCCTCCGACCTTACTCGATTATTTACCTGACGACGCACTCCTCTTTATTGATGAATCTCATGCAACCATTCCGCAAATTAGAGGCATGTACAATGGTGACCATTCTCGTAAAACAACCTTAGTCGATTTTGGTTTTCGCTTACCTAGCGCACTTGATAACCGTCCTTTAAAGTTTCCCGAATTTGAAAAGAAGGTCAGGCAAAGCCTTTATATCTCAGCCACCCCAGGAGATTATGAGAATGATAACAGTCAAAAAGCCGTCGAGCAGATTATAAGGCCAACAGGGCTCATCGACCCAGAAATAGAGATACGTCCCATCGATAGTCAAGTTGAAGACTTATTAGCAGAAATCCTACTCCGTACTCCCAAAAAAGAGCGCATACTTGTGACCACACTCACAAAGAGAATGTCCGAAGAGCTCACAAAGTATTTAAGTGAGAAAGGAGTTAGAGTACGCTATCTGCACTCAGACATAGATGTCTTAGAAAGAAGCGAGATTATTAGGGATTTGCGCAAAGGCTTATTTGATGTATTAGTGGGCATCAACTTATTACGCGAAGGCCTGGATATACCTGAAGTCTCACTTGTAGCCATATTGGACGCCGACAAGGAAGGCTTTTTGAGAGCCAGAAACTCTTTAATCCAAACCATTGGCAGGGCCGCCAGGAATATCAATGGTAAAGCCATCCTCTATGGCGACACCATAACGCCCTCAATGAAGTTTGCCATAGACGAAACTGAGCGCAGAAGAAAACTTCAATTAGCTTATAATAAGAAACATAAACTCACTCCCAAAAGCATCGATTCGAAAATTAAAGATGTCCTTTCCTCTATCTATGAAAGGGACTACTTCACGGTAGAGGTTGCTGAAGAGGCTGCCGACTATGGCTTAGGAGAAAAAGAAATCCGCAAAAAAGTAGCCATGATGGAAAAGAAAATGAAGAAGCACGCTAGCGAACTTGAATTTGAGGAAGCAGCCAAACTTCGTGATGAAATCAAACACTTACAAGACAAACTCCTGGAGATATGAATGAAACTCACTTTAACCTTGATGGTCATAGCCATCACCTGCTGCCCTCTTAGTGCAGCTGAGAAAGGAGAAAAACCTTTATACACCAACTCCCTTATTCACTCAAAAAGCCCTTACCTTAAGCAACATGCTCACAACCCAATTAACTGGTATGAGTGGACTGATAACACCTTCAAAAAAGCCAAAGAAGAAAATAAACTCATTTTTCTTTCCGTTGGTTATGCCACCTGCCATTGGTGCCACGTCATGGAAGAAGAATGCTTTAAAGATGACGAAATAGCAGCTTACCTTAATAAGTATTTCATTTCTATTAAAGTCGATAGAGAAGAAAGACCCGATATCGACGAAGTCTACATGAAACTCGCCAGAGCTTTGGGCAGTGGCAATGGCTGGCCACTCACAGTCGTCATGACCCCCGACAAAACTCCTGTATTTGCCGGCTCATACATCCCAAAGTACGATAAGCATAACATCACTGGTCTTATGACCCAATTACCATTACTTAACCGACAATTTCTCTACCGTAGCAGTATTCAACTTGAGACCAAAACAAGAATGAAGCAAAGGATAGAGCGCATGAATGCTCCAGGCAGGTCAGCACCCGAAGTCCAGCCATCAACAGAACATATTGAGCGCATCAAACAGGGCATCATGTCCTCTTACTCTCCCCGATATGGAGGTTTCGGCAGAGCACCAAAGTTTCCTCGCTCTCATAAAATGATTTTTTTACTGAATGCACTTGATGAACATGATCGAAACGAAATTTTAGATGCCGTCAAACACACCATACGTTCCATCAGAAAAGGAGGCATCTACGATCAAGTCGGCTTTGGCATTCATCGCTATTCCACAGATCACCTATGGTTTTTGCCTCATTTTGAGAAAATGCTCTATAACCAGGCTCTCTTTTCATTAAGTCTATCGGAGTACTACCGCATAAGTAAAGATCCCATCAGTAAAGTGATGTATGAAGAAATTAATAGCTATGTTCAAAGGGATCTTAGCCATCCAGATGGAGCCTTTTACTCAGCTGAAGATGCTGACAGCGAAGGAGAGGAAGGTGTTTTTTATGTCTGGAAAACCGATGAACTTAAAGACAGTCTCAATTCAAAAGAGTATAAACTTCTCAACGACATCTTTCTATTAGCAGATGAAGGCAATTGGAAAGACCAAGCTAGCGGCCAAGAGATGCCAAGCAATGTACTCACTTTAAGCGAAAAAGGGCTCAAGCTTATTGAGCAAGACTCAAAGGATGTTAATGAATTACTCTTAAAAATTCGCAAAGCTCGTGAAAAACGCCCTCGCCCTTTATTAGATGATAAAATACTAAGTGATTGGAATGGGCTCATGATCGCAAATTTAGCCAAGAGCGCGACATCCCTTAATAATCCGGTCTATCAACAACAAGCCATTAAAGCCTATGGGTTTATAAGAAAACACATGCTCAAAGAAGACTATACTCTGATGCACCGTTACAGCCAGGGCGATGTCGCCATTGAGGGTTTTCTTGCCGACTATGCCAATATGAGCTGGGCTGCTTTAGAGCTATATCAATCTACTCAAGACCTTTCTTATTTAAAAGATGCCATAGGTATGAAAGAGCAATTAATGAAACTGTTCTGGGACAATAAAGGCTCTTTTTTCTATATGACCGCCAGTCATCAAAATGGTGATTTACCCATTCGCCCCGTGACTTTTGCTGACAACGCCTTGCCTTCAGGAAATGCTGTCGCCTTATTCGTTCTTAATTGGCTCAGTCATATCCTAGGTGATCATGACACATCAAAAATATGCAAAAGACTCTCAGGCACTTTATGCAGAGGTTTATACTATGCTTCAGACCGGTATGCCATGACTGGCTACGCTTTACAGAAGCTTCTTAATCCACCAACTGAATGTGTCGTCGTCCAACCAAAAAGCGCTAAGTATAGCGAATTAAAAATACAAGAATTACAAAATAAGCTCCCTCCGAACTCAATTATTATTGTTAAGAATACGGACAATCAAAAAGAACTAGAAAGAATCGTGAGCCGTTTAAACAGTCATAAATGCTTGAATAATAAAGCTACATATTATTTATGCCACAATTTAAGTTGCTTTGCTCCAACAAATAACCTCGATGAGGCTCTTCGTAAAATAGACTAAAAAAGTCAATTTTCACCATAAAGGTTTTTTTTTCTTGTTTTAGATAGGGCTTCACTAAACTAAGAGCCATAGAACTCAACTCGCCTAGTTTTGGGGTTAAATCATGGCTAAAAAAAACCTGAATAAGAATGTAGAAGATTTCAAGCAAGCTTTTATTGATCATATGAAGCAAACTGTTGCTCGTGATATTGAAAGCTCTACTCTATTAGATAAATACAGTGCTCTAGCCCATTCTGTTAGAGATAAACTAATGGAAAGGTGGATTAATACTCAAAAAGAGTACTACGACAAGAACCCTAAAAGAGTCTATTATCTTTCATTAGAGTTCCTTATGGGCCGTGCCATGGGTAATGCCATTATTAATTTAGAAATGGAAGATGTCGTTCGCGAGTCTTTGGATGAACTCGGTTATAATCTAGAAGAACTAGAAGAACAAGAATGGGACGCTGCACTTGGCAATGGAGGCTTAGGCCGCTTAGCTGCTTGTTTCCTAGACTCTATGGCAACCTTAGACCTACCCGCTTATGGATTTGGCATCCGTTATGAATACGGCATGTTTAAACAGAAAATAGTTGATGGCAAACAAATGGAAGCGCCCGACAACTGGCTTCGCTATGGAAATCCTTGGGAATTTACCCGCCCAGAAGATATACAAATAGTCAAGTTTTACGGACGAATTCATGTGCACCGCAACAAAGATGGTGAACTGAAGAGTGATTGGGTCGACACAGATAATGTAGTTGCTTTAGCCTCAGATGTACCAGTCCCAGGTTATGACACTGAAACAGTTAACTCGTTAAAACTCTGGGAGTCTAAATCATCTCGTGAATTTGATTTGGGAAGCTTCAACGCAGGTGACTATGTAGGTGCCATCGTAGGCAAGCACCAAACTGAAATACTCTCAAAAGTCCTCTACCCTAACGACTCTTCTGAGCAAGGCAAGGAGCTTCGCCTCAAGCAACAGTACTTTATGGTCTCTGCTTCTTTGCAGAATATCTTAGAAAGGCTCACTCGCTGCGGCGACTCACTTCGAGACTTACCCAATAAAGTCGCAATCCAACTAAACGACACCCACCCTTCTATCG
>JADGBV010000209.1 GCA_015231345.1 Planctomycetota bacterium | reverse complement strand
CAATTTGGGTACAAATTTTTCAGTTCACAATACCTTTTTGTCCCGAAATTGCTGATAGACCCATTTTGAAAGCACCTCTGCCCCGGTTTGATTCAGGTGAGATGCGTCGCGCCAGTATTCTGCTTTTTGAATTAGCTCTTCTGGTGGAATCCAGAGCTCTCCATGGCTTTCGTAGTCACTTTTCAAAAGAGGGTGGGCCTCATTTAAAGCTATCTTGGGGTAGATAAGTTGTATAAGTTTTATGTCCTTTTCTTTGCATAATGAAATCATTCTCTTGAGGAAAACCTGGTGTGGTCTATAGGCTGTTTTGTAATAGGTGTTTTTATAGGCAGAGCTTTGAGGTATTTTGGTTAATCCTTTTTTGATTTTTCTATGAGCTATGTCATAGGACTTTTTTAGCTGCTCCTCATTCATCTCTACAGCCGTAAACCCAGCTAGATTCTGACGGTCAAATAAAGAGTCTTGTTTTGGGAAGTTGAATTTAGTGGCCATGAATTGATACAGCATTCGTGGACTATAGTAGGCCATAATATGGGGCGCTTTCCAGGGAGTGTTCAAGCTCAAGTAAGCAATTTCTTTGCTGGAGGCGAGTCTTTTAAAATGGGGGTGTAAATAAAAACGGAAGAGCATGGGCACCTCTAGAACAATGACTTGCGGTTTCTTATGCTGAAGCCACCTCTCCATGTGATGGGCTTGGATATCATGACCAAACCAGTTGATGCCAAGATTATAGCATTGAGTATTCATTCCATCTTCTTTAAACCATTCATTCAGTTTATGAGTATTGATATTATTCATTGTCCTAGAGGAACCAATAAATATGACATCGGGGTCATGACTTAGTGCTAATGCCTGTTCATAATGATTGAGCTGTGCATCATAAGCCCAATTCGCAAAAGTGGGCTCGTTTTTAGAGAAGTAGAAAAAACATACAGGGCCAATAAGAGTCACAGCTAAGTAGAGAATAAATTTTATGTCTTTACTCATGTTTAGAATTGAAAGTAGATAAAGGCTTGATGCCCTTGGAGGAAATAATCAAAATGCATAAAAAACAACATGAAAAGCCAAACTAGTATTACGCTGATGATAATAGGGGCTTTGGATAATTTTTCCCCGATTTGTTCTAGACTTGAAGTTTTGACAAAGTGAGTGATGATCGCCAGAAAAGAGCAAATAAATATACTGCTCAGGTGAGAGTATAGAGTTAGCTCATATGACTCAAATTGAAGAAAATACTTGGCGCATTCGTAGGCATGGGGTAGATCCTCTGCACGGAATAAGCAGAAACCTATCGTGAGGCAATGCCAAAAGATCAACCAAGAGCAGACTTTCATTATTATGTTAAAATGAGGACTTTTACCTTTAGGTAAACTCTTGTGCCATTTTGAATGTATAACAGACAATAGACCATGCCATAAACCAAAAGCTAAGTAGGTCAGGCGAGCGCCGTGCCAAATTCCAATTAGTACTATGGTGATAAACAGATTAAACCTGATACGTTTTTTGAAGAAAGGGCGACTATGAAAAGGGTAAAAAACATAATCCCTCACCCAATGACTTAGTGAAATGTGCCAGCGGTTCCAGAAATCTCTAGGGTTGAGGCATAGAAAGGGACGGTCGAAATTGATGGGGATTTGATAGCCCAAAATGAGGGCGCTGCCAATAGCAATGTCACTGTAACCAGAAAAATCATTATAAACTTGAAAACCATAAGCATAAGTTGCCAAGAGGATATCTAAACTGCTAAAGGAGCCTGGAGCATTATAGACAGGGTCAACAAGCAAGATACCCAGGGGGTCTGCGATGCATATTTTCTTCATTAACCCCCAAAGTATGAAAGTGAGGCCCGTAAAAAAAAGGGCCTTATTAAAAGAAAAGGGCTTATGAAGTTGGGGAATGAATTGCCTGGCTCTTAAAATGGGCCCAGCCACTAATTGTGGGAAAAAAGCAACATAGAGCATGAAGTCAATCTTATTGTCGAGTGCTTTAATATGCTTGCGATAGACATCGAAAGAGTAACTCATGGTTTGGAATGTGTAAAAGCTAATTCCAACTGGTAAGACAAGGTCGATCTCAAATAGGCGATACGTAATGGGTGTGTAGTTCAGTATATCGTTTATGGCGATGGATAAGGCGCTGAGGTATTTATAAAAGAAGAGTAAGGATAAATTATTGAAAATAGAGAGAGCGAGAAGTCTTTTGCGCTTAGTTGACTCGCTCTGATCAATAAATCGAGCAATCCAATAATCGCTAATACCTGAGTAGAGCAAGAGAAGAACATGGATGGGACTCCACCAGGCATAAAAAAACAAACTGGCTAGGAATAATGTAAGGTTCCGATAAGAGCTTGCTCCAGTGACGCATCTGTGAATAAGATAGACGATCAGGAAGAAAAAAATATAATCTAAAGAATTAAACGCCATTAGCCTTGGCCGTTCATCATGAAGACATAATTAAACACAGGCTGGAGTTGGAGCATATTCTAGAAAATGGAGTCACATATATTAGTATTTCAGTCTTTTGAGATCAATGATGAATCTCAATTATAAGCCAAACTTATTGAATAAAATTGTATTAAGTTGGCGTAGAATGCAATAAATAAATAGCGAAACACCTTAGAAAGATTCTGATGATATGTTTTCTTAAGATGCTGGAAAATAATGAGATATTCGTTGTTTGCTAGATGATTACAACTATCCCTCGTCTCTTGAGATTGAAAGCCACCGGTGGTGGCTAGGCCCTACAGGCTGAGTCGCTTGAGAGGAAATAGAGAACATGGATTACAGGTCTTATGCAAGACCTGCAATCCATAATTAAGAAATCTCTATTGAACTTCTGTGAATTTAGCTCCAGGAACATTGCATATAGGGCAATTATCAGGTGCTTCACCTAGTTCTAGGTTTCCACAAACTGGGCAGAGGTAGATAGATAAAGACTCTAGATCTTTTCCAGCCTCTACAGCAGCGAGGGCTTGTTTATAAAGATTATGATGTACCCCTTCAGCATCAAGAGCATTTTTAAAACTTCTTTCGGCTTTTTTATTTCCTTCATCTTGAGCTGTTTTCAAGAATTCTGGGTACATTTCTTCAAATTCGTAACGTTCGCCTTCAACTGCAGCTTTAAGATTTGCTAGAGTATCTTGGATGCCATCCATCGCTCTAAGGTGAGCGTGGGCATGGAGGGTTTCTGCTTCTGCAGCAGCGCGAAATAGTTTTGCGACTTGAGAAAAACCATCTTTATCTGCTTTGCCTGCAAATGCTAGGTATTTGCGGTTCGCTTGACTTTCTCCAGCAAAAGCTGCCTGTAAATTATCTGATGTGCTCATATTCGGTTTCTTCCTATAAAGAATAATAAGGCTGCAGTTTTAATCCTTATGTTATTAGTCAAGTATTGAAATCTTGTCGGAATGGGCCAAATCATTAGGCCTTAGAATAAGTCGTTTGAGAGCTCTACTTATTGGCATCTGGGATGGGCAATATTTGCACTTTGAGCTGATAAAGCTTTTTATTTTTTTGAGCATCCTGCAATTTTTTGTTCAGTTTAAGGTTATGCACTGAGCCTTTAATTGGTGCTTCTTGGGCTTGCACCTCCTGAACTTGGCTGATTTGATTATATGTGCCTAATTGCTTTAAATGAGTGCGTAAAGTTGCGATTTCAGAAAAAGGCACGGTGATTGTAAGCGTATTGTCTTCAATGATGATATGAAGTCGACTCGAAGGCACTCGTGATTTGCTTTGAAGTTTATTTATGATTCTTTTGCTCTTTCTCGTAACTAGCTGATTAGCACGAGGTGCTTTTTTGCTAGGATCTTCTCCATAGCCTTCTAAGAGAAAGCTTTTCACTTCATGGGCACTGTAGGAGCAGAGAAGTCTGTCTACTGATTGCACGCTTGGCTTTGGAGGAGCTTGACCTTTATCGGCATCAAATGGCATGGCAGTGCCTCGTACGCCAGCAACAGCAACTGGTGATTTTATCGTAAAGGTCATGTTGGAACTGGGGGTTCTTTGCTTAGAGAGTCGCAGTCGTGATAAGAGGCTGCTTGCTCGAGAGTCTTCTTCTGAGGTGGCTTCAGCGATGATGGTTTCGTTTAGCAGCATGGGTGGCTCTTCAGTCTTGACGCTAGCTTCTGCGACAATAGCTTCGCTTACTAGCATGGGCATTTCTTTCAACTTATCGCTATCTTCAGCGACGCTGGCATCGCTCGCTAGCATGGGTGGGTAATCTGCTTTGTCGCTATCTTCAGCGACGCTGGCTTCGCTCGCTAGCATGGGTGCGTAATCTGCTATGTCGCTAGCTTCAGCGACGATGGGATCCCTTAGAAGCGCAGGCTCTTCTTCAGCTTCGATGCTGGCTTCAGCTACGATGGAATCCCTTAGCAGCACGGGCTCTTCTTCAGCTTCGATGCTATATTCAGCTACGATGGAATCCCTTAGCAGCACGGGCTCTTCTTCAACCTCGATGCTGGCTTCAGCTACGATGCTAAGGCTCGGCTGCATAGGCGCCTCTTTATTCACAACTTCCTTCTTTTCAATGCTCTTCACCATGCTCACTTCTTCTGCAATTTGGCTCTGGCTCTCTGCTGGCTTTCCCATATGTGTTAGCGCAGCATAAAAAGACAAGCCTGCTAGGCAGGCTGCTGAGGCATAAAGACTCCAGCGGTACAGGCTAAATCGTGAGCTTTTCTGCTGACTCTCCAATGCGTGAATAATATCCCTGCGCAACTCCGAAGGAGGAGTGGGCAAGGGCAGAGACTGTACGAGTGAGCTGACTCCTTTCAATTCATCATAAAGCTCACTACACTCTTGGCACTGCTTCAGATGATCTGTGAGCTTGGCTTCTTCTACCGGATTAAGCTCGCCATCAATGTAGCTTGATATCTGTTCTAAGTTCTCTTCGTGCTTCATAGGACTCCCCCCTTTTCAAGAAGAGGCTTTAGTTTGAGGCGACCGCGGGCGATGCGAGACTTGACTGTGCCTACTGAGCACCCTAGCACTTCTGCTATTTGGCCATAACTCATGGCATGCAATTCGCGCAGGATAAGAGCCTCACGAAACTCAATGCCTAAAGCTGAGATGGCTTGTTGAATTTTCTTATGGCGATCTTTATGTTCGAGTTCGTCGTGAGGGCTTGGGTGAGGACTGATGGGCTCAAGCATGGTCTCTTTTTCATGAATTGAATCATTCAATACATTTTTTTCTCGATTTCTTCTCGATATGATTCGACGTAGGCCTGAACGGCAGCAGTTCATGGCTACAGTGTGTAGCCAAGTGGAAAGAGTACTGCGGCCGTCAAAACTGCATATTTTCCGGTAGAGTAGAAGGAATATTTCTTGAGTGAGGTCGCTTGCATCATGACTATTCCCTGACATACGGTAGGATATTTGATATAAAGGTCCTTGCCATCGATCGACAAGAAGTTCGAAAGAGCCTTCAGCACCAGCACATACTTGCTGGGCGAATTTCAGGTCTTCTTTCATGCTTACTTGATCAGTCTTAAGTGTGGGCGAGTCTTCCAGGGTGTTCATAATATTTATGGCACCCGACCGGCTGGGCCGGTCGGGTGACGGATAATAATCTCATTTTAATAGCAGCAATGGGCTAGAGCTAGAGTTGCCCAACTGAATGTTGCATTCCTGTTTATTGCTCTTTCTTGGCATGCCGAAAACTTACTGTGCCGACTTCTGTGATTGGATGGTCACCTTCAAGGGCTCAAGCCATTTTTTGAATTCATCACCGTAATATAAATACGCTCGACTCGCAGGTCCTTCATATTCTCCCGGAAGAGTGGCATTCACATCAAGAAAAAAGTCTTTGACTTCTCCAGCAGCTAATCCTCTCCAATAAAGGACAATATCGCGACCGATGATTTCATAAGAGGCTATCACGTTAGATTTTTTAAGTTCTTTGAGCTTATCATGCCTTGCTTCTAAGCCACCTGGCAAACCAATAATGGCAATGGGGGAGGGGACGGCTTCATTTGAAATGTTTTCAAAACGTACTTTGACTTCAGTACTTTGGCCTTCCATAAGTTCTTGCCCGCTTAGTTGTAGTTGTAAGTCAAGTGGGCATTCAAGGCTGCTTTCTGGTTTGATGACATGGTAGTTCACAGAAATGGAGCAGGGCATTTCTGAACCATTATCCATCAGCATTTTGACCTCATGTCTACCTGCTGTTTGGAAGAATTTGCTTAAACCAGCAAACTCAATGGCTCCATGGGCTTTTTGATCAAAGGCTATGGGAGAACCAATGGCTGTGCCATCGATCATAAGTTGTATGGTTCCAGGGTTAGTGGGTTTGGACATGGCCTTGTCGTAAGCCACAATAGCTTTTAGCGCAAGAACTGTAGATTGCGTTGAGCCATAGCGACCTGATTTGCATATTTCGGCGATCCAGCGCATGGCTGCTGTGCTTTGAGGGGCATGGCTTTCACTATTAAGCCATGCTAAGACTCCAAGTGAGGTTGTTTCGATATCGAGAGAGTTACCACGGCTGCCAACAATTGTGGTATCCCCTTGGCATATTTTTCCAGACTCATCTTGCATCTGTGCCAGATAAGACATTAGTTGATCTGCTTCACTGGTGTGATTAGATAAAGTTGCCACGAGGGCTCCTAGAGCTTTTACATAGGAGTTTTTAGAGCTCACAGCTCGCGAAATAAATGAGTCCAGTTCGAGGCTGAGTTCTTCTTTTGTGGTGCCGCTACTGAGCAATGCCCAGAGAATATAACCGTCGCTGCAGTCTTTATCTTCAATCCAGCAGTGTAGGGCACGTCTTTTTCTGGAAAAACT
>JADGBV010000208.1 GCA_015231345.1 Planctomycetota bacterium | reverse complement strand
CCATATGCCCCCACTTTAGGTGAAACTCTCGATGAGGCTCTTTGTCAGGATCCCAGTAAGGGAAAGCCCATTCTTTAGCGTCGCGATCCCAGGGAGTGTAGGGGGTGCCCACTCTTTCTGCCCACATTTTCTCTACGATATACGTTGGCATATGCACCGCATTATGAGACACGTGCAAATAGAATGGTTTGCCGCCTTTTGCCTCTTTGATGTACTTGACGGCTTCGTTGCTAAAGATCTCTGTCGTAAAGCTATTCTCGTAAGATACTTTTTTTGCTTGTTCTTCTTTTGTTCCTTGACCTTCTCCATAACTAAGTGGCCCTAATACTTGACTCTTGCCAAAGCCTTTGAAATCCTTTCTTGTATTATAGGCCTCCACGTCTTTTGCACTGAGTCGGATATAATCCCAGGTATGGTTATTGAAACCTAAGTACTTATCAAAACCATGGAGAGTCGGAAAGACTTTAGGTCCGCCATTAAAGTGGTTCTTGCCGAATTTTGCCGTGGCGTAACCGGCTGCGCTTAAACTTTCAGGAAGAGTTCGTTCGTTTTGAGGTAGGCCGCCTTCACTGTACCAATAACTTCCCCAGCGTTGCTGATAGCGTCCCGTAATCATGCCTTCCCGCGAAGGGCTGCAGATGGGAGAGGTGCCATAGGCATTTTGGAAGTAGGTTCCTGTAGCTGCTAATCGATCTAACCCGGGTGTTTTGAAGTGTTTGACGTCGGCTGGTGCCTGAGGTAGGAATGACATATCCGCATAGCCAAGATCATCGGCAATGATGACGACGATGTTTGGCTTTTCAGTGGTGCTCTGGGCTATGAGGGCGGAACTCAGTCCGATCCAGGCAGTCAGAATCAAAGAGATGGTTTTTTTAATCATAGGTTTTCTGTATAGTTCTCTGGTTATTTTATTACAATTTCATCGATGCATAGTCCGGTGCTTCCATTGGCGTTGATGCGAATCCGATTGGCACCACGGTCGATGGGAATGAAGACTTTCACCGTGCGCCATTGAGTTGAGACTTTCTTGGTGTTGGGCAGGGTTAGTGTTTTGCTGATCACCTTGTCATTCACGGTGACACTCACTTGAGGACCTTTACTATTCTTTTTATATCCGCTATAGCGGATGATAAGCTCGCCCTTACTCGCATCGCCATCGTTTTCTTGGTACCATTCAATAGAGGCGGTGTTTGTCTGAAAACGGACATAGCCTTCGCCATGGAAATTTTGCCCTTTCTTGTCGACGATGGCGCCTTTGAATTTTGCGCTTTCGGCCTGTTCGCCTGTAGAGCTGTTGGCAGAGGCAGCACTACCAGCATCCCAGACAAAACCAACATCTTCAGCAAAGCGTTCTTCCAGTTCGTGCACCGTTTTGCCATTGACGAGTACAATGGCCTTGACCGTCGTGCCTAAGGGTACGGTGAATGACCCGTTGTATCGGGTGGAAGAGCTGCTGGGCTTTGATCCGTCGATGGTGTAGAAAACGCTGATGTCAGCCTGTGCTAAGGCTCCACGTAGGGCCAGTAACTTCGTGTCAATGCTAACCCTATTGCTTGTTACTAATTTCTTTTCACCTAAGATGCAGGAGGCTAGAATAGTAATGTCTCCAGCTTCTCCCGTGGACTCGATATAGGCACGGGTTAGTCCAAAGAATGCAATGCGGTTATCTGGGCCAACATGTTTCTCCACATCGATGGGGCTTCCATTATCTAGTGCCTTTATTTTGGCTGGGCCCATCACATGAAACCAGGTTCGGTTTTCACCGTAGGGGTAAAATTCTCCCTTGGCATCTTGAGTCCTTACACGGACTTGAACGATATCTTTTCCGCTAGCTTGAAGAGGCTCGCCGTCGATAGACAGGGCAATTTGAGCTGGAGCCTTAGCTGTGCGGATGATTTTTTCAGCCACTTTTTTTCCTGATCGGTAGCCCACAGCTTTAAGCTTGCCAGGTTTCCAGGGGATCATCCATTGGCATTGCATTTTATCCCAGGCTTTACCCGGCTTTTGTTGACCAAGGGATTTGTCGTTAAAGAAGATTTCGACCTCATCACAATTGGAGTAGACTTGAACGGGAACTAGAGTTCCCTCTTTCATCACAGGGTGAGTCCAGTGAGGTAATATATGCACCATGGGCTCTTCGGTCCATTGGCTCTGGTAAAGGTAGTAGAGGTCTTTTTCAAAATTGGCCATATCCACGGCGCCTCCCATAAAGGATTTAAAGGGCCAGCCGCCGTGCACATAGCCGGCCTCCCCGAGGTAGTCGTGGCCAGTCCAACGGAAAGAGCCGGCGTGGTTGGGTATGTCGCGTATTTGTTCGATGTTTTTTC
Source organism: Planctomycetota bacterium (assembly GCA_015231345.1). Taxonomy (GTDB): domain Bacteria; phylum Planctomycetota; class JADGBV01; order JADGBV01; family JADGBV01; genus JADGBV01. The sequence continues at coordinate 4,508 of JADGBV010000208.1, read as the reverse complement.
GGGCGGTCATACGAACCATGGCGTTATCATAGCTGGAGTTGAAGATTTGTTTGCGATTGGTGCGGTTCTTGTGTTCGGTCCAGTCGTAAGTAAAAATTTCCTTCTCGGTTAAATCAGGGCAGGGGAAGGGTTTCTGTTTCTTGTTGTTGTAGCCATCGCGAAACCAAGTTTTTGTGCGGTAATAGCCACGTACTTGCCAGGTATGAGTGTTTTCCGTGCCGATGAAGACCTTTGTGTTGTTGCCAGGTTTATTAAAATTGCCCCAGAAATCTTTCTTTTCACTCTTGCCATTCACACCATAGACATCCATGAAATTGGAGCCGGAGTGGCCCGATGTCACCGGCCGGGTGGGGTCGACCTCGTGGCATCGTTTGACGATATCCTCGCCGACCGAACCGTGAGTTTCATTACCTACACTCCAGATCACGATGGAGGGGTGATTGCGGTCACGACGCATCCAATCGCTTAGGTCCTTTTTCCACCATTCGTTAAAGCTATGGGCTCCGTAATCGTTTGCCGCCTTTTGCTTCCAGCCATCGAAGATTTCATCCATCACTAGCATGCCTTCTTCGTCGCAGATTTGATAGAAAACAGAAGTCCTGGGGTTATGGGCGGTGCGAATGGCATTGCAACCCATGGCTTTTAATTGGCGAACCCTGAAACGAATGATTTTATCCGGAGGAGCAGTTCCTAGGGCGCCGGCATCTTGGTGGTTGCAAATTCCCTGGAGTTTAATGTTTTTGCCGTTTAGCCACATGCCCGTTGCCGCTTTCCATTGGATATCACGAATGCCGAAGTGGGTATTACTAGTGGCTAGGGCTTTTCCTGCAGATATGATTCTCGTTCTGGCTGTGTACAAGTTGGGGGTGTATACATCCCAGCGCTGTGGGGTGGTGATATTAAAACTAAGCTTTCCAGAGATTGTTTTGCTGGCGTTGACTGATAGGGCTTGGCTCTTAGTTGCAACCTCTTTACCTTGGGGATCTTCGATGGTGACCTCCAGCTCGACGTCCTGATGAGAATTCGTGGTGTTTGTGATTTCAGCATCTAGGGTGACAGTATTACCTTTTGTCCGAATAAATATCCCATCGCGTTCGAAGTGCAACTTCTCTTTTACCACAAGCCAGGCATGGCCGTAGATTCCGCTACCTGTGTACCAACGTGCTGAAGGCTGCAGGTTATTGTCGACGCGGACGGCAAAGGTGATGGTATTGGATGATTCAGCTATTTCGCTGAAATCGTAAGCAAAGGACACCCATCCGTAGGGGCGGTGGCCTAGTTTTTTGCCATTAGCCCACACTGTGCTGTTCATGAAAACTCCGTCGAAAGCGATTTCTAGGTGCTTCCCTTTCCACTCCGGCTTTAGCTCTACCGTTTTGCGGTACCAGCCTATCCCAGCCGGCAAATAGCCACAGCGGTCTCCCATGGGGTGGTCCTTATCGTATTCGCCTTCAATGCTCCAATCATGGGGTAGGTCGAGGGTGCGCCAGCTTTCGTCATTAAGTAATACTTTCTCTGCACCTTTTGCATCTTGCTGAATAAATTTCCAGTCATTGTCCAGGTTGAGTTTTTCTGCGCTTAAAAGGACTGATAGGGCCATTAAATGGCACAAGATGAAGGCGCTGATTTTTCTGTACATTTTCTATAATCCTCATATATGATTAAAATGATTTCCTTTGCGAATCCTTATACGAGATCGGATGGGAAAGTTTAATGAGAATTTTATTAATTTCTGATTTTTAATTGTATATGCAGTCTCTGCGTAGGGTTCATTTCTTCAAATTAGAAAAAGTGAACCCTACACTGCCTCAATCTACCTCATTAATTGCCGGTAGCAACTTAGCTTTGTTGTATGCTTTGACATAGCGCTTGAAATTAGTGATGTTTTTTCTCGGGTTGTCGGCATCCGCGACATTATAGAGTTTAATTCCCTCTTTGACTTGAGCTGCCTCATGTTTGGGCAGCCATTTATCCCTATCTGCGAGTGCTTAGTCCTAGTTTTTCATGTAGCTTCAAAGCAAAGAACTCAGCCTTCGAGACCTTGAGGAGATCATGCGTGACCGAGGAATCGATGTTGACTATTCAACAATTGGACGTTAGGTGACGAAATATTCACCTGAAATCATCAATAAAGCAATGCATAAAAAAATAATCGTTGGGAGACGCTGGAGGATGGATGAAACTTATATTAAAATAAGAGGCACTGCGTGAATTTATTGTGTGCAAAATTTGAAATAGATCTTGACTAGATACTATATAGAATATACTGAATAGTATATTCCATATGGAAAATACTTTATAGTAATAATGAATTCATTCAAATCAGGCATGATTGTCTCTGGAGAAGACTTCTGTGGTCGATCCAAGGAGATTTCTGAATTATCTAGGTTGATAAAATCTAATAATCGTGCATATATATATGGTGAAAGAAGGGTCGGAAAAACCTCTCTAGTTTTAGAGACTTCTTTGAGGCTTAAGGTGAGACCCATACATATTGATTTAATGGGAATTAAATCAGAAGATGATCTGTGCCGAAGAATTATAAAAGGAATCATTTCTTACCATAAGAAAAGTGACTCTTCTTTACTTAAGATTTTGAAGCATTTCTCATCTTTACGACCTAGTATAGGTATAGATCCAATGTCCAACTTACCTTCAATAGGACTATCGCCATCACCGAAATTGGACATCAATGATTTAGAATCCTCCTTTGATGTATTAAGCTCAATGAATAAGACATTTGTGTTTTTTGATGAATTTCAAGATATACTCAATTTACAGAACTCAGAGCAAGTAATGTCTGTAATGAGATCAAAGATTCAACAGATAAATAATCTTGCCTTTGTGTTTTCTGGTTCAATACGAAACAGCATGATAGATATATTTTCAAGGGAGGATGCTCCCTTTTATAAATCGTCATTTCCTATTAGTTTATCTTCGATAGAAAGGGATGACCTGATTAACTTCATCCTCAATAGATATAAGGCATTGAAGATAACAATCACTACTGAATTTATTATTAATATCATTGATATCTGTGATGATATCCCCGGAGATATTATGAGATTATGTGAAAGTATCTTCTTTGCTACTGAAGACCATAAGTCAAAATCAGTTACCGATAATCTTTTGGGGCCTGCACTAGAGCACATTTATTCACTTGAAAAAATGGCGTATGAAATAATTGTTCAAGAGCTCTCAAATCAACAGTTAAGGACTTTGGTTACACTGGCTAAAATTGGAAACCCAAGTAAGGTAAATGCTGAATTTGTTGAAATGAGCGGGATAACATTGGTTGGTTCAGTCAATAAGGCGATGAAGGTGCTAATCAAAAAAAGAATAGTTACTGTAGTGGATGGGAAGAATAAGTTTTCTAATCCATTCTTAAAATCATGGTTGCTAACACATAACATATGACCAATAACCGAGGGGATAATGAATAAAAAAGGGGAAGGGGGTCGGACCAACAAGGAACTGTTTGTCATCAACTATCATCATGGCTTAAGCAATTTGTTGCCATCGTAACCCCCAGTCTAGAGCTCCATTTCTCCCTCAAAATGAGTAAGCGTTTAGCTTAGAGTAATATTACTAAAAATTAAAAACTTCAGACAGGATCACAGGAAAAAAACAGGATTCAAACTTTCGTCCCTTCTAGTATTATCAGTGACTCTCTGTTTATTTCTTTTTTCATCCTGTTTTTTCCTGTGATCCTGTCTAATTTTGTTTTGTTATTTTCATGCACTAGAATTAGTGTTAAATTGAACAGTTGCATACAGCAGAAGTAGGCATAAAAAGAAGTTTTCTCTATATCACCCCCAGAACCGTCTCCTCCACCCGGGCGATCTAATTTATAGTATTTACCGTTGATTTTTTCCGGAAATAGAGATGCCCCTTCTGTATGTGATCTAATATTTATCTATTGATTTTATTAAGATTATGTATATTATACAACAATATTAACCTTCTGCCCATTTTTTTACAACATTAAGGCTTTGAATGGAAAAATTTCTGAATATGATGGCTATTACCTAGGAATATAAAAAAATGTATAGAAATTTCTGTGTAATTATTTTGGGTTTGGTGGCCGGCTGGCTTGTTGTATCTCTTGTTCTGGACAAAACAACAGCTCCCTCGACTTCTTCTGTTGCTGTCCATTCGACTGAATTTATTTCACAATTGAACAATTCTATTCCCGACACTGAAGCAAAGAATGAGTCGAAAGTTGCTTACGAAGCAGAGCAGAATCATGACTTGAAGGTTCCTCAAAAACAATTCAAACGTATGCATGTTAATAATGGCCGCCTGTATTTTGAAAACGGTGACGAAGTTGCCCTATGGGGGGTGAATTTTCAACCTTCCCTGGGCTGGGAGCTCAACCGATTCGTCAGAGCCGGCTTGGTAAAGTGGAAAAATATTGACCAAGAAGCATACAATCGGATTGTCGATAAAGGACTTGATGAAATCCAGAAGATGAGATGTGATGTAGTACGCCTTCATCTTGCCTGTCA
>JADGBV010000207.1 GCA_015231345.1 Planctomycetota bacterium | reverse complement strand
TAACTTATTTATCGTCGACGACTTTAAAATCAGCATCAACAATATTTTCGTCATCGCTTTTTTCTCCAGCCTGAGCCTCAGGTCCACCAGGTGCTGATTGCGGGTCAGCTCCAGGAGCTCCGCCTTGAGCGCCAGCTTCTTCTTGAGTTTGCTTATACATAATTTCACCCAATTTCTGAGATGTTTCCATCAAAGTGGTTGTCGCCGCTTCGATAGCAGCTTTGTCATCGCCAGCACGCACTTCGTTCAATTTTTTAATGGCGTCTTCAATGGCTGACTTATCTGCAGCTTCAAGTTTATCGCCATGCTCTTTCATGCTTTTTTCCGTTGTGTAGGCTAATTGCTCAGCTTTATTTTTTGCTTCAATAAGAGCGTGTTTTTCTTCGTCGGCTGCTTTATTGGCTTCAGCCTGTTTGATCATTTCTTGAACTTCATCTTCTGAAAGACCACTACTTGATTGAATGACAATTTTTTGCTCTTTACCAGTCGCCTTGTCTTTAGCACTTACATTCAAGATTCCATTGGCATCAATATCGAAAGTCACTTCGATTTGAGGAGTGCCACGTGGGGCAGGAGGAATGTCGGTTAATTGAAATTTACCTAAGCTGCGGTTATCAGCAGCCATTTTTCTTTCACCCTGAAGAACATGAATTTCAACGCTAGGCTGATTATCAGCAGCTGTTGAGAAGACTTCTGATTTTTTCACAGGAATCGTGGTGTTCTTTTCAATCATCGGTGTCATTACGCTACCCATGGTTTCAATACCTAAAGTCAGCGGAGTCACATCGAGAAGAACAACATCTTGCACATCACCTTGAAGAACACCAGCTTGAATAGCGGCACCCATAGCTACAGCTTCGTCAGGGTTAACGCTATGATCGGCGTCACGAGCAAAGATTTCCTTACAGATCTCTTGAATCGCTGGAATACGAGTTGAACCACCAACCAATACGACTTCATCGATATCACTAGCAGATAATTTTGCATCTCTAATGGCTGTTTCACAAGGAATGCGAGTTCTTTGAATAAGATCGTTCACCATTTTTTCAAAATTACTACGGCTCAAGTCTAGCTGCAAGTGTTTTGGGCCAGAAGCATCAGCTGTGATGAAAGGCAGATTGACATTAGTAGACATTTTACCCGAAAGCTCGATTTTAGCTTTTTCAGCAGCTTCTTTAAGACGCTGCAGTGCCATTGCATCTTTTCTCAAATCGACGCTATTGGATTTCAAGAATTCTTCAGCCATCCAGTGGATGATAGCTTCGTCAAAGTCATCCCCACCTAGGTGAGTATCACCACTCGTGGAAAGTACTTCAAAAACACCATCGCCAACTTCCAATACGGAAATATCAAAAGTACCGCCACCTAAATCAAAGACAGCCACTTTCATGCTATTCTTTTTATCTAGGCCATATGCCAATGAGGCGGCTGTAGGCTCATTGATAATCCTTTTAACATCTAGACCAGCAATACGGCCGGCATCTTTTGTCGCTTGACGTTGAGCATCGTTAAAGTAAGCAGGAACAGTAATAACTGCTTCAGTCACAGCTTCGCCTAAATAGTCCTCAGCTGTCTTTTTAAGGTTCTGTAAAGTGATAGCACTAATTTCTGGCGGTGTGTAGGTTTTGTCGTTTGCTTGGATTTTAACAGCTTCGTCAGCTCCACCCAAAATTTTATAAGGGACAATTTTTTCTTCATCACCGACCTCACCGTGGCGACGGCCCATGAAACGTTTGGCTGAAAAGATGGTGTTGTGAGGGTTCGTCACAGCTTGGCGTCTAGCAGGCGAACCAACCAGAATATCCTCACCAGCAAAAGCAACAACAGAAGGTGTGGTGCGATCACCTTCAGCATTAGGGATCACCTTAGGCTGACCTGCCTCCATCACGGAAACGCAACTATTTGTCGTTCCCAAGTCGATTCCAATGATTTTTCCCATGATATCTCCGTTATCTTTAAATGTATAATTCAATAAGATTCTTTTATCCAGCACACTAGCAAGTGTCATGCTAACGCAAATCTCCTTATAAAATAAGGAATAACACACTTCGACACTGTCAGCCTGACAATTTGACATGCCATATTGCCATTGTACCATTTATTTGAGCAGTTTGACGAAATTGGGTTACCCATATTTTGCCCCGCACATCATTTTTAGGATATTTAAATGGCTCTTGATCTAACAAAGACCCGTAACATAGGGATTTCAGCTCATATCGATTCTGGTAAAACCACAGTAACAGAACGTGTTTTGTTTTACACAGGTAAAATCCACAAAATCGAAGAGGTCCGCGGTGGTGGCGATGGTGCGACTATGGACCACATGGAGCTTGAAAAAGAAAAAGGCATTACTATTACAAGTGCCGCAACCACATGTTACTGGAAAGATCACAGAGTAAATATTATCGATACTCCAGGCCACGTTGACTTTACCGTTGAGGTAGAGAGATCCTTACGTGTTCTCGATGGTGCTGTTATGATTCTAACTGCCGTTGAAGGTGTTCAGTCTCAGTCTATTACTGTTGACCGTCAAATGAAACGCTACCGCGTACCTCGTCTTGGCTTCATTAACAAAATGGACCGTGTTGGAGCTAACCCTGAACGCGTTGTTGAATCCATGCGTGAAAAGCTCAAACTTAACGCCGTTGCCATTCAAATGAAAATTGGCGCCGAAGATGAGTTTAAAGGTCACGTTGACCTTATCACAATGAAAGCTGTCACCTACACAGGTGATAATGGTGAAAATATTAATGTTGACGAGATCCCAGAAGATCTTAAAGCCGACGCCGAAGAAAGACGTCACGAAATGCTTGACGCTCTCAGCATGCTTGATGACGAGCTCATGGAAATGATGCTAGAAGAAAAAGACATCCCTGAAGAAAAACTTCACGAGGTGATCAAAAAAGGAACCATGTCTTTGGAACTTGTTCCTGTACTCGTTGGTTCTGCTTACAAAAACAAAGGTGTTCAGGCCATGCTAGACGCAGTCCTTAACTACCTTCCTTCACCTGTTAACCGTGAAACAGTTGTTGCCCTTGACCCAGAAGACGAAACAAAAGAAATTGAAATCACTCCCGATCCTGATAAACCACTCGTTGCCCTAGCGTTCAAACTAACAGACGAACAATTTGGTCAGCTCACTTATACTCGTATTTATCAAGGATCCATCAAAAAAGGATCATTTGTTTATAACGCCAGAGATGGCAAAAAAGTTCGTGTTGGGCGTATTGTTCGTATGAGCGCCAACGATAGAACTGATGAAACCCTTGTTGGACCAGGTGATATAATCGCTCTCGTAGGTGTAGACTGCTCCAGTGGTGATACATTCTGCGACGACGGACACCTCATGAGTATGATGTCCATGTTTGTTCCTCTATCTGTTGTTGACTTAAGTGTAACTGTCAACAAACAAGAAGATGCTGATAAATTATCAAAAGCTCTTAACCGTTTCCGTAAAGAAGACCCCACATTCCACGTTAAACTCGACGAAGAATCTGGCCAAACCATCATCAGTGGTATGGGCGAGCTTCACTTAGAAATTTACGCTGAACGTATCCGTCGTGAATATAAATGTGATGTAACTCTTGGGCGTCCTAAAGTGGCATACCGTGAAACAATCACAGACATGGTAGACTACGACTACAAACACAAAAAACAAACCGGTGGTTCTGGTGAGTATGGTCACGTTGCAGGAAAAATGGGACCCATTAACGCTGAAGAAAAAGAAGAAGGCCTTAACTATGTCTTCGAAAACAAACTCAAAGGTATGAACATTCCTCGTGAATTCGTAGGCCCCATCGAAAAAGGCTTCGAAGACGCTATGGTTAAAGGTCCTTTGGCTGACTTCCCCGTTATCGGAATCAAAGTTATCTTGGAAGATGGTTCTTCTCACGATGTTGACTCATCTGAAAGAGCGTTCAAAACAACTGCCCGTCACGCTTTCCGTCAAGCTTATGCCAAAGCAGGCGCTATCATTCTTGAGCCTATTATGTCTGTTGAATGTGAAACTCCGAGCGAATTCCAAGGTGCTGTTACTGGTGACCTCTCTTCTCGTCGTGGTGTTTTGACTGGAACTGATATGCAAGATGATTTTGCTATCATTAAAGCTGAAGTACCTCTTTCAGAGATGTTTGGCTATGCTAACGAAATTCGTTCTAAAACTCAAGGTAAATGCGGTTTCAGCATGGAATTCTGTGATTACCGTCCAGTTCCAACAGGAATACAAAAAGAACTTGTTTCTTTAGCTGAAAAAGAAAGAGCAAATCGCAATAAATAATTGCAATCATAAATCTATTCTAAAGGCGGTGAGTTAACTCACCGCCTTTTTTTTTACTTAACTATACTATTTAGGCAGAATATATGTTACGCGGAGTCAGAGGAGCCATCACTGTATCAGCAGATACAAAAGACGAAATTCTTGATGCCACAGAAGAGCTTCTAAAGGCAATGGCAGAGAACAATAACATCGACGTAGATGATGTCGCAAGTATCTTTTTTTCTTTGTCGCCAGATTTACACTCAGCCTTCCCCGCAGCAGCAGCCAGACGAATCAACTGGACTTCTGTAGCTTTATTTTGTCAGCAAGAATTAGAAATTTCTGGAGCCATGGAGAAGTGCATCCGTGTTCTTATTCATTGGAATACTGACAAGGCACCTGCCGAAATCAAGCATATTTATCTTCGTGATGCAACGCGCTTAAGACCTGACCTTATTGCCAAAAAATAAAATTTCTTACTAGAATTCTTATTTGAGCAGCTGAGATTTGCTGCTAAGTATCCAGAGCCTGCCCATCAGCCATTCGGGTAAAGTGCAAGAAACTCTATTGGAGTAAGTACTTTAAGCCTGGCCTTTTTGAAATCTTTGGGATTACGAGTCACTATTATTTCGACTCCATCTTGGAGGGCTGCTTGATGTATAACGGCATCTTCGTAATCAGAGAAGCCAACATGAAGACTAGACTCAAGAACACTATGATCAACACCGGCCGCAGCAAATATATTCAGTAGTTTTTCATTTGCGCCTCTGGCCTTTCGGGCCCCCAGCGCTTTACTTGTCAGGTAGTGTATTGTCGTAAAGGTCGTCGCACATAGGCACCCATCAATTTTACCCGACTCAGCCATGGCAACCACCAGGGTCGAGTGTTCGGCAAAGGGAGCTCGAGCAAGCAGAACATCAAGAATGATATTGGTATCAAGTAGAACCTTCACTGGTATTTCTTTTCTAGAAAGCTTCTGTAGTCGCCTTCAGCAACCTCTTTGGCAGCCAAAATTCCTTTGAGAGAACGTGTGATCGGCGGCAAGGTCGATCTGACTGAGGATTGAGCGGTAAGCAAACTGAAGTAGTCAGCAACCATCTGCGAAAGGGATTTTCCCGTCTTACGGGATATTTCCTTCGTCTGCTGTATGAGCTCTTCTTCAAGCCTGAGGGTAAGTTTCGTCTGCATAGTCGTCTCCTGACGTATATTTTATGCCATTTATGACGTATTCAAGGCAAAATTTGTTCGGGCGTATCTTATGAGTCACATAAGCACCACCAAAAAGGCGACCTAGGAATAAAAAAAGGCCGCCCAAAGGGCAGCCTTTTTTATTTATAATAACTGAAAAAATTCTTAAATATAAGCTTTATGCGCTTTTGAAGACATACGTAAAGGCAAGCCATTCAAATGGATAAAGCCAGTTGCATCATCTTGATTATACGCTCCATGATCATCTTCCATTGACGCCACATCTTCGTCATACAAGGAAACTTCAGCCCAGCGACCAACGGATATCACGCTACCTTTGTAGCACTTAAGCTTCACTTTTCCTGTTACGTATTGCTTAGCTGTCTCTTGCATATCTAGCAAAAGCTGACACTCTTCACCAAACCAAAAACCATTATAAGCCAAGTGAGCAAAACGACTCATAAGGCTATCTTTTAAACTCATGACTCCACGATCGACAGTCATAGTTTCCAAATCTCTAAAGGCTTCATAAAGCAATGTGCCACCTGGAGTTTCATAAACCCCTCGTGATTTCATGCCCACAAAACGACTTTCTACGAGGTCCACTCGGCCAACACCATTAGCTCCGGCAATTTCATTTGCCTTCGCAAGAAGATCGTGCGCTTTCATTTTCTCGCCGTTTATCGCTACGGGCACGCCTTTCTCTAATTCAATTTCAACATAAGTTGGCTTGTCAGGAGCTGCCTCAGGGCTTACGGAAAGCTCAAACATGTCTTCGTCTGGTTCATAGCCAGGGTCTTCCAGAACACCAGCCTCAAAGCTAATATGAAGTAAATTCTCATCACTGGACCAAGGCTTCTTTTTGGTTGCTTTGACAGGGATATCATACTTCTCTGCATATTCAATCATTTCTTTACGACCAGGAAATTCTTTACGGAAAGCCTCATCTCTCCAAGGAGCAATAATTTCTAAATCGGGAGCAAGAACAGCGGCAGAAAGTTCAAAGCGAACCTGGTCATTGCCCTTTCCTGTTGCACCATGAGCAAAAACACTAGCCCCGACCTTGCGGCAGTACTCGACCATGCCCTTAATTATGACAGGACGAGCTAGACTCGTCCCCAACATATAGCGCCCCTCGTACTTCGCATTAAAAGCGACAGCAGGGTAGACATAATCTGCCGTAAATTCTTCTTTCTTATCATCGGCGATAAAAGTTTTAGCGCCACTAGCCATGGCTTTTCTTTCAAGCTCTGCCCAGTCTTCTCTCTGACCCACATCACAAACATAGGCATGAACATCATAACCTTTTTCTGCAAACCATTTTAAAAGAACGGAGGTATCAAGACCACCGGAATAGAGAAGAACAAGCTGTTGTGCCGACATAAAATTCCCGATATAATTGATAAGAAAAGCAATCAAGGGCAATATAATCTTATTTAGAGTTTTCAATCC
>JADGBV010000206.1 GCA_015231345.1 Planctomycetota bacterium | reverse complement strand
CTCATTCATTTCTGGCCACATACCTAAATCTATATAAAACTCAGCGGCGGGCCAGGTGCGGCCATTGGGTTTCATGGATTTAAGGTGGTACTGATGAACCCAGGCACTGCTGTTATAGGGGTCGGAAGGGTTGGGGTTGCCAAAAATTGTGATGCCAGCTGGGGGCTTTTGCCCCGTCACACTGGAATCGATGTGGAGAACTGCTTCAGGGTACTTGTAGCCTACGCCTGTTGTGTAAGTCATGTTGCTGGGATTGGCTCCGGCAGAAAATTGAGCAGCGCGAATCATGGCATCGAGATACTTTTTGTCTTTAGTTAAATGATAAGCTTTTGGCAAGATGGAGACTAACGACATTTCTGGGGCAGAAAAATAGGCGGTGTATCCCATCATGGGTAAAGCGGCATTGTAGTTGGTGAGGCCGTAGGCATTGTTGTCGCCAAACTGTATGGCAGCTTTGGCTTGAATGGTGATGACTTTCATCATATCTTTTTTGAGGGCGGGATCCACCTGGTCCTCGGGAAGCATGCAATAGACGAAGGCAACCGCCGGGTTTGCGCGGAAGATTTTCGAACTCATTTCCTTGAAGTCAATGTTGCTGAGGTATTTCGAATCTTGGGTTAAGGCGAACATCTCAATGGAAGATATGTTTAAAACATCCTTGTACTCCATATCCATTTTATTGACGTGACTTTTTCTTTTCTTTGCATCTGGAATGGATACTTCGAGTCGTTGATTGATTTCTGAAAACACTTTTTTCCCTTTTGGGGAAAGGGCCCAATCGAAGGCCTGATGCGCAGATGCAGCATACCCTTTAGCCTTTTCAGGATCGTAGGGTGTCATAAGGCGAGATGCTTTGGCGGCGCAAGCCGCATAAGCCAATGAGGTTGTAGGGTCGGGACTGAAAGCTCCCAGAAGAAGAGTTTCTTGCCAACTTGCCTCTCCCATTCTAGGGTGATGCGTAGATTCAATTCCTCCTCCCACGCCACCGTGGTCGGCTTGTAAACGCTGATAAAAATCAATATTGAAAAGAGCCTCATTCATAAGGTCGGGGAGTTTGTCTGTGCTTTCTTTTCCTGGTAACTTGAGAGATAGTTTCTCGAAGTACTTCGGGTGCATCTCCAGTAACTCTAAATGCGTATAGGTGGTTTTGATTAAATGCTGAGATCGTCGGTCCCAATCCCCGGCATCCATATAGCCTCCCCAGGCGTTGGGTTGTATTTCTAATTTAGATTGGTCTAGGTCCTCTCCCAGTTGCTGCTTCAAGTCCTTGTAAACAGTGTGTGATTCTCCCTCCAAACGAGTGGCCTTCATTTTAAAGACTTTGACGCCATCGTCGGGGTGCATAGGGCGGGGGCGAATATAATCAGTTAAGGGAGGTCCCAGCTCAATGCCACTGCGGTGTGTTAGAAAACCATGCATGGATGTTTTGAATGGTTTGACATAAATGTCAGGTCCAATGGTGAAGGGATAGCTACAGCCAACACCTGGAACATAAACCACGTAATCTCCTTTGCTTTCAAATTCGCTGAAATCCAGCCAATACACATTTGCTTTACTGTGGTTTTTCCTAGGGTTGAGCTTTTCAATTTTATTAGAGGGCCATTCGAGCTTGATTGAGCCTTCGAACTTACTCTCACGGGTGTTGGCGTCTAAAAGGTGGAATTTATTTACGTTATAGATGATGGCATCGCCCGTTCCTCTCCAAAGGCTTAAAAAAGCCCTCTTGTAGCCACGTTCAAGAAAACCAAAATGATTGACGTGTACGGCTTCACTCAAGGTGTTCTTTGGGTCATGGATATAGGTGATGCTTTCTTCGCGTGTATTGAGGCCTTTTAGCTCAAGTGTGTATGAGGTGTTTTCGATAAAAGGTTTTTCAAATTCTAAGTATACAGTGTATAGAATTTTCTTTGCTTTATTGGTCATGCCCGTGTCATTAGGCTTGGTTTTTTGGTGTACGGCAACAGGGTAAGCGACTTTGCCATCGGGTGTTTGCAATTGATAAGCCTTGGGCTCTTCTATGACGGCAGCATTCAAAGCGGGGCCAACGACCATATCGCTATAGAGCATTTGCTGGTCACTTCCGAAAGGTTTGTAAATGTAGCAGGATGAACTACTACCTTCTTTATTCTTTTTTCGAGATAACCAAAAACTTTTTGGTAGCATGGCGACTTTTTCATCCTCCCAAGCTAGAACATCGTGTTTATTGAATTTATCGGGTTTAATGCGGTCTCCATCTTGGGCTACGTAAACTTCCTGCCCATTATTGATCAGTTCCCCTTGCTGGATGCGGATGGCTAAAACCTTTGGGCTTACTGTGTAGGTTTCGATGACTGTGGGGCCGTCACTAAGATGTTCGACTCCGGCGGCAAGCATAGCCTGTACTTTAGCTTTTGCTTCTTCCATTTTTTTCAATGGTCCTTCCCATGCTTTTAGGGCTATATCATCTGCGGGCACAGCTTCAACTTTGTCGATGTAAAAATCGATGGTGCCCGGCTTCCAAGATCCTACAACTTGGATGTTGCGAATATCGATGATATCTGCTTTGGATAATAACCCTAGATAAGCTGGGTCTAAAGGTAAAGATTTTTCGGGCCTTAGTGCCGTGAAAGTTTCTGTATTTGCAGACCCTAAATCGTAGTAGTACTCGTTGACCTCGGTCCTAGCCCCTGAGCCAAAGAGGATTTTTATTGTATCTGATGTGTTATTCGGTCCTAATTTGATATGAATCATGGGAATCTGGTCCCGCTGTGAACTGAAATTAAGCTTCGCATTGTAAACGCAGCCTCCCTTATTTGTATCACTATTGATATGAAGGACCCCTCCTTCATGGGTGAAGTTTTCTTTAAAGGCTCCATAGCAAAATTTTGGGGGAGTATTAAAATCCTCCAAAATGGCTCTCTTGGCCAAAAGTTGACTTGGAAAGAGAGAAAGGGAAATTAGTAAGAGAATGACTTTTATTGGCATATTCTTGTAGTTCATGATAGAATCCTTAAAGTATTATCGCATGTCTTAAAAAAAGAAAAGTTATTTGTGCAGCTTTCAATGCATATCTCGATCACATTTTTGCGAAATTTGCTTATTCTATTATGATTAAAGGGGATATTGTCATCGGTAAAAGCTGTCTGAATCGGATGTATTCCTTTCATAAATTTGATGTGAGCGATTGTGATGGGTGAGTTTGAATCTAAATCTTCCCCCATTATATTACTTATGATTAGGCAAAACAATGGCATAATTTATCAGCTTAACATGTATATTCTTTCAAGTGAGGTTTTGGTGAGAGATTTAGCCTGTTCTTTCTAGATTTTCAGGCAGTCATGAATCTTTATCACCTACTTTATGGTTGAAATTCTCAAAATGGCCAGTAGGCTGGGCGACTGTGTCTTTTGTACACTTGAATGCAATTGTTTGGAGCTAGTTCAGAAATGATAATTGCTTTTGACTGAGACTGCCTATAATTATTACTTCTAATAAAAATTGATTTTGAGGATAATGTCTGAGTCAAAACGAACTATCGAAGTGCTCATCTGTGATGATTCTCCCATATCTCGTTCTTTAGCCTCTACGGTGATTTCAAAATTACCAATACCAGTTGGAATAAATACAGCTGGTAATGGTAAAGAAGCTTATAGTTACCTTATTGAAAATAAAGGCGAATGCGATATATTGCTTTTAGATATTAATATGCCAGAGATGGATGGTATAGAGTTGTTGAGAGAAATGAAGAAAGAAGATACTCCTCTGCCTTATACAATTGTGATGTCAGCAGATAATGTTAAAAGAACTGTCGTGGATGCTCTTTCCCTTGGAGCGAAAGATTTTTTGAATAAGCCTTATACAAAGACTACCTTACAAGAAAAAATTGAATCAGCAATAAAGAGTCTAGATAGCGCATAGGTTTATGGTGTAGATTTTTGTGGTCCATAAGCATATATATTTATTGCGATGATAGATCTACTTTTTTACTTTCTGTCATTTTTTCTGATGACTTTGCTTGGAAATAATCATTGACTTTAAAAAGGATGATTGTAAAATTTAACAGTTGAGATGTTTATTTTAGAATCAATGGTGAGGCCGGACACATCACATGTCAAATAAAGAACATTCTGAAAAAGTTGTAGAACAGTTTGGAGAACAGTTTCTTGAGAATGTAGAAGCTTTGACAGGAATTTCACTTGAAGTTAAAGAGGTTCGTCTTGAGCATGGCCGACCTTATAGGTTCAATAATCAAATGTCTGTTTTTATTGATCTGAATGGATCTGTAATGGGCTTCCTGAGTATTATTTGTAAAGAAGATTCTGCTGCATCACTCCTTGAAATCCCTCAAGATGAGGTCGGGCTTGAAACGCGTGAAGAGTATGGGCCATTTATGAGCGAACTTCTCAATGTTGTCGGTGGTAGCTTATTAGAAATAGTAAACGAAGAATATCCTCTGGTTACTCTCACTTCACCTCGGACCTCATTTGGAAGTCTAGATTTTCCTCAAAGTCAGAGTTGTTCTAAGATTTTCACAACAGATCATGGTGAATTTGAGCTTTATTTTGCTACGGACTCTATGAGTTTGAAAGTTGTAGAATTGCTTGAAAAAGTCAAATCTCAAAAGGAAGCAATCCAGTTGATTTTGGATACAATCCCTTCGGCTCTATTGACTTTTGACCTGAATTGTACTTTGGGTGAACAGTGTTCTCGGAGAGGGGAATACTTTTTTGGGGATGATGTAGGTGGGAAAGATGCCTCTGAGGTATTATTTAATACAGAACGAGATTCGGATGACTTTAAAGCTTTCATGAATTTAATTCCTAACAGTCCTCTACCATTTGAAGAAATAACACCTTTAGCTCCAAGTAGAAGTACTATCTATAAGGGCAAAGAAAGATTAGAACTGCAATATGCATATTCAGCAATTTATTCTGATGAAGAGCGCACTATAGTTGACAGAGTGATGCTTATTGCTGATGATATAACAGATAAGATTCGCCTGCAGGAAGAAGCGAGAGAACGAGAAGAAAGGGCTGAATTTGTACATAAAGTTCTTAAAAATCGTGATGGTTATATCGATTTTCTAAGTGAAGCTTTGAGCTGTCTTAAAGTGATTAAAAAAGCTTCAGAGTCATTTGATGCCGAAAGTGTACCTGCTGCATTTCGTGCAAGCCATACCATAAAAGGGAACTCTTCACTATTTGGAATAACCGATTTACGTGATGTGGCTAATGACCTTGAAAATGTGCTGACAGATATTCGAGATGGGCGTATGCAAATCGATGAAGTTAGTATTCAAAAAGTTATTAAGGGCTATCATGCTCTTGAAGTCGTTTTAAATAAACATATCAGTGAGAGTGAGAATGTATTCGGAGATATATTTGACCCTCGAAAATTATCTGATGAACGATATACTATTCATGAGTCTGAGCTAAAGAAGCTCATAACGTTGAGTGATAATCCGACACTTTTAAGTGAGCTTGAACGCATTCGCCTGAAACGTATTTACATATATTTGGCTCCATTTAGTGATATGGTGCGCAATATATCCTTGAAATTAGGTAAAAATATAGCACCTCTTAAGATTGAAGGGGAAGATTCTCTTATTGATCCAAAACGATGGAAATCATTTTTTGCTTCTTTTGTTCATCTTATACGCAATTGTGCTGATCACGGGATTGAATTTCCTGATGAGCGATTAGAAGCAAAAAAGCCAGAGACTGCAATCATATCTATAAAGGTGGAGGAGTGCAGTACGGGGGTTATTATATATGTTAAAGACGATGGTAGGGGTATTGATTGCGATGTAATAGCTAAGTTGGCCCTCAGTAAGAAAATAGTAACCCAGGAAGAATTGACTGCAATGAGCCCGAAAGAAAAGCAATTGCTTATTTTTAAACCTGGTTTTTCTACGAAAGATGAAATTAGTTCGCTTTCTGGTCGAGGAGTAGGCATGGATGCTGTGTTGCATGAAGTCAAGGCTTTAGATGGTGAAATTGATATTGAGAGTGTGCTTGGGCAAGGAACGACATTTATAATTAAAATACCATACCTCAATGAACTTGATGATGATGTTTTAGAAGACTCAGGAGATAAACGTATGTTTTTACGAATGAACTCGCCATTATATCTGCCTACTTCAGGTGATGATGGGGTCGTTCTTGGACATATAGTCAATGTAAGCCCTGATGGTTTTAGGATTGTGTTTAAATCTTCAAGTGATATTGCATTTGATGAGTCTGATATAATTGTATACATTGAAGGGCTTCGTCAGGGACCTGAGTATATTCATATGCGAGCCAAAAAAATGAATAGTATTCTGCTTGATAATGGTATTTTAGAATGTGGGTACATAATTGTATCTTTTCGGTCATCAGCCGATCAAATATGTTACGAAGATTATTTGCGTCAACTACATACATAAAAAACTAGATTAGGGGTCATTTATGTCAAAATTTATCATTGTGGATGATAGTCCATTTATTCATAAACAACTCAAGACTTTTCTAGAAAAGCATGGTCATGTTGTGCTTGGTGTTGCTTCTGATGGGGAGGAGGGGGTCTCTCTTTATAAAGAATGTAGACCTGAAATAATGACTTTGGATATTACGATGCCAAATAAAAATGGCAGAGATTGTTTGAAAGAAATTATTGATTTTGACCCTAATGTAAAGTGTATTATAGTTTCCGCTGTTCAGGATGAAGAAATGATTGTGGAATGTCTTGGCTTAGGCGCTATGTCATTTATTCATAAGCCATTGAAATTTCGTGACGAAAATTATTGCTCTGAATTTCTGAATTCAATTTCAGAAGCTTTGGAGGATGAGTGATCCAAATATTTGCTGCTGTGTTAATTTGTTCCAATAACTGTGTTTCGGTTTGTCTTTGAGCGACCTCTCCTCTGCAAATAGCTATTTGACCTATAAGAATGATGGAAAGAGAAA
>JADGBV010000205.1 GCA_015231345.1 Planctomycetota bacterium | reverse complement strand
AATGCCATAGGAGGTAAGGGTCATTAGCATCTTTGGTGAGGAAAAAACTCCATTCGATTTCTCTCCATAAGGTATGGGAGATCTTTCTGATTTCCTTTTCTTTCTCGTTTGCATGTGAGAAATACTCCCGAGCGAAGATGAGGGCCTTAGCCATAAAAGCTGTTTCAACAAGGTCGGCGCCATCATCAAGGTCACTAAAGGGAATTGTCTCTCCTGTTCCTCCATCGATCCAGTGGGGCCAGGCGCCATGATAACGTGTTGATTTATTTTTGAGAAAACGCAAGGTCGAAAGAACTCTTTCAGAAGCTTCTTCACGGCTAATCCATTCTCGTTCTACTCCTACAGCATAATTGAAAAAAGCCATGCCGGTGGCGCCTACGGTGCATAAACGCCAGAGCCAATTTGTATGCTGAGTGTCGGTTCCATGTAAGGTTCCTTCTCTTATAAGTCCCGAGTTAGGGTGGGCATAGGACCAAAAGTATTCGAAACTGGCTTTTTGTAAGTCGTGTATTTGCTCACGTATTGGTTGTGACTTGCTTCCTCCTGTAAGGGTTTGGCTCCAAGGGGAAACGCGCAGGACCTTTTCTGTGACTTCTTCTTTTAAAATGGCTCGGACGCGGTAATCAAAATCAAGGTTGTTTTTCTCTACTCTGTCTGAGTAGCGGGGTGTCATGCGTAGAGCGGGGTGGATGGTTGTGAATTTGTCTTTATTGATTGGGGAACGTTGCACTTCGTAAAGGCAGCCGAGGCTTTCCTGCCATTGAAGGTCAATGCGCCGTTCACCTCCCGCTACTGAGACCTTCGGAGCAGGAAGGTTATCGCTGCACGATAGCGAAAAAAAGCTAGGTGCCAAACAAAAAAGGAAGAGAATCTTGATAAATCGGTTCATGAAAGTGTCAGTGCGTTCAGAAGTAAGGTCAGAAGTGTATTTTGTGCTTCAGGTGTGTGATGAGAAATTCTTTAGGACTAGAATTAGAGCGTTATTTCAATATTGAGGTAACTATTATGGGGGTGAGAATATGATATAATAATGCGCTCAGTTTCACGAACTATTTCTAGAGGAGATCCATTTGCGGATACTTTTTTGATTTTGGGGCATGAGCTGCCTTCAAGAACTATTTCCCCCATAAGGTCTCTGTCGCCTTTGACTTTTAGAATAAGAGAAGGCTTATTGTCTTCTACATTAACCAAGTCTGATGTGGTGTGAAGTAGAGATAGATCGTCGAGCAGATGCTTACGAATGGGAGTTAGTGTCGCATAAAGAGGGGGCCATTGGCATGAAGAAGAATAGGGGTATGGGATTTCTTCTTGAGTGAGAGGGTGGGTATAATGGGTTTGGCCTTCGTGATGTTCGTTGTGATAATTACCGACGAAAAGAAGTGCTTGGCCTTCACTATTAAACCTTTGGCGAATGGTGAGGCGTGTGCTGCTGGACCTTGCTTGCCGAACTTTGCTTGGTGTGTTTTCGAGGAGTGCTGAATATGCGGCGTCGTGGTCTTCTGTGTCGTAGCCAAGCCAAGTGCCTAATACAAGCACACTGCCCTTTTCGATCATTTTATTGAAACCACAGACTTGTCCGTCTAATGTCCAAGCAATGGGGGTTCCTCCCTGTGCTTCTGAATCAGCAAATACCATTGTGGGGTTACTGCATTTAACATCGTTGATGCCTAAAAGTGAAATGAGAGGGGAATCTACTGTATGCTCCTGAGGCTGAGAGACTCCAATGGCGTCGCGAAGTATGGTGCATGGCTGTGCCTTGAGGTCAAAGCGTGGCAGGGTGGGGTAAACGATAGTATGACCACCAGCTTCAGTGTAATTGAGTATTTTGCTTTGCTCTTCAGCGGCCATTTCATCGGTACAGAAGGCCCATACTTGAGAGTATTCTGATAATTCTGCTGAACTACAAGTTGATATATCAAGCATATCATAATCCACGTTGAGGATATTTAAGGCACGGAGAAGGCCATCAAAGTATGCACCTCTGCGGATTGAAGAAGCGACGCATTTGATGCCAGTGCTTTCCCTGACTTCTCGTTCAGTTTCTGTTGAATAGTGATGAGGGTTGAAGAGGATGCAAATATCCGCTTTTCTCTTTGAGCTCAAAATGATTTGTTCGTTGCAGCTAATGAGCGAATTGACATGCTTAACAAGGGGGTAGGCGCTTGACTCTTCGCCATCGGCCGAAAGGGGGGTGTGCCAGTAGAATGTTTTGCCCGTGAAGCCTTTTCCTTCAGGGTTTTTTCCCTGGGAGAACATATAATAGTTCCAGCCTTTAAGGCCATGGGCCAGGCTGGCTTTATAGAAAAGTTCCATCTCACGGGGATTTGTGACAGTTTGATATTCGCGCGACCCACTCTGAAATTCGGCTGCGAAAAGGGGGCCTCTGCCTTGCATGGCTCCGGTAATATCGTTGATGATGCGGTCATCATGCATATTTCGGTAAGATGAATATTCTGGGATGTGATCAACGCCGAATATGATGGGATCGTCTTTTTCTCCATAGAGGTCGCTGTACATAGTGATATTGAGTGGGAATTCCCAGCCACTGCCATAGATCCACCCAGGGAGATTGTGGTAGAGTGGGATGGATATGCCTTGTTCTCGAATCCAACCCTTGAGAAGACGCAAATAATCTCCGTAATACCCACGCCAAAATTGATGCCATTCATTATCTCGTGCACGGTCTTCGGCATTGACGCAGGGGGTGTCTGCTTCTGGGGGGAGTTCAATGGCCTCGAAGGAGGTGTGGTTTGTTTTCCATTGCGAGTTTAATTCCTCCAGGCTAGGGTAGGTTTTTTTCAGGTAGGCGTGGTAGGCTTCCTTGCATTCTGGGCTGTAATCAGCTTTGGCTGCAAGCCATGAGAATACGCCAATTTCATTACACACCTGCATCATGGTTATGGGGCCCCCCAGGCTTGCCTGAGAAGAATTGATAAGAGGGAGAATTTGGTCGTACCAGTTTTTCACACAATTCAGGTAATTCTTATCAAAAAGAGTCACGAAATCATTGGGGAATCGTTTTCCTGTTCGATCTTGGGCACGAATTGTGTCGCCAAATGACTCCATCATCCAGTCGGGGAGTCCTGCTCCACGGTATTCAGCCAAGATAAATGGACCCGGTTTTACAACAAGATCCAGGCCGAATTTTTGGCATAGAGAGATCCAACCTTTAAGGTCACGCTGAGGGTGGGAGCTGCCGTCAAAATCAAAGACTCCCTGCTCTGGTTCATGCCAATCCCATGGAATATAGGTGCTTACGGTCCTGAGACCCGCTTCACAGGCCTTTTTTAAATGGGTTTCCCAAAGATCCCTTTCAACTCTAAAGTAGTGGATTTCTCCAGAAAGAAGGAAAGATGGCTTGTCGTTGAGGGTGAAAGATTCACTGTTTGTAGAATAAGACATATCTTGAAAGGAAAATATAAAATGTAAGCGCTTTATATTGTAGCGAAAAAATCTCTTGATTCAATAGTATATTGATAAAAAAATAAAAAAACAGCACTTGAAAAGCTGAATTAATCCAATATTATGTAACCGCTTTCTTTTTTTTGTCTACCCATTATGAATTCACTCGCTTCTCCAACGACCCTGAAGACTTCTGACTTAGGATTGGTGTGTTCTCTGGAAAGAGCTTGCATCAAGAGCATTTCTACAGAGCAGACTCAGATCAGCCTATTTGATTCATGCCCTAAGCAGGGAATGACGAATGGAATCCACCTTCGCCTTAATTCACGGCATATTCACCTGACAACAGGAATCAAGGAAAACTGCAAAATATCAGAATCTTCAGTGAGTTACAGTGGTTCTGAGGGCTCCGTAAGCTGGGAAGCAAGCTGCACCCTTCTTTCAGGTTCGTTAGCTTGGAAATGGACTGTCTCACTTACGAATAAGGGGACGGCACCCATAAAAGTAGACGTCGCCTCAGTTCAAGATATTGGCTTAGCTCCTCGAGGGGCAGTGCGCTCAAATGAGGCTTACGTAGGGCATTATCTTGATCACACAGCCTTCGAACATGAAACTTTTGGGGCCGTTCGGGTGACACGACAAAATCTAGCTCAAGCTGGGAAACACCCTTGGCTAATGAGTTATTGCGCTGAAGGAGCTCAGTATAGCCTAAGTGATGGCCTAGACTTTTTTGGCACGGGTTATAGAGAAGATCGTATTCCTAAGTGGATTAAATCTCCAGAGCAAAAGACTCTTATCCGACATGGCGAGCACTCTTTACAGGCTCTTATTTGCCCAGACAGGACTATTGAAGCAGGTGAAACTTCTGTACTCAATTTCGTTTACCTATTCCAAGAAGATCATCCCGAGCCCGTTTCAGCTGAAGACCTCTCACTCTTGCCAGTCAATGACTCTGCTGATAAAGGCCAAGATGTCCAGGCTACATTAAGTGCCTTAGAAACACTGCAGCCTCCTTTATACTGTTCTCCCGAAGCATCTTCAGAGATCCTAGAATCATTTTATGGCAAAGAAATGGAGCATGTGGAGCGTTCCTCTGAGGGAAAATTGCTTTCCTTTTTTCAAGATAGAGGCTCTAAACATATTGTCACCAAAGAAAAAGAATGCCATGCTGTCCGTCCCCATGGTCATATAGTAAGAACGGGAGCGACCCTTGGTGCTGCAGGAACAAACCTTGCAGTGACGAGTTCTATGGCTGGTGGAATAATGACCCATCTATGTCAGGGCAATACGAGTTTTAGGAAGTATTTGCCAGTAGTGAGAGGGACACTTTTTCCTAGTGCATCACAAGGTATGAGGTTTTACTTTACTGTAGCAGGAAAGAAATTTCAAGCTGGCATTCCATCATTCTATGAAATCTCTCCACTTGCGGTGACGTGGGTGTACTTAATCGATTCCTCTTACCTTCGTGTTCGTCTCCATGCGAGTAGTACTACAGATTCTCTTTATATCGAAATAGAAAACGATTCTCCAAGAGTGACGTCTGTCGCTCTTGAAGCAGATTTTATTTTTGGTGAAGATGATGGGGATAGCTGTAGCTTAACATCTGAAGGAAATGTGATCTGTGTTTCAGGAAAAGATGAGCGTCACGATCCAAGTCGAAAACTATATATCGCTCCTTATGGAAACCTGGGCAGTGATACGACAGAGTCGGGCTATTTTAAAGTGGAAGGGAATGAGCGCATCCGTGTTTGCTTATCTAGCAGTTTAGATGACGTGACAGAGTGGCAGCAGTATGAAGCGGTTATGGAAAATAATGTTATCAGTACTTCCCGTTCTCGTTTTGACCTAAAGCATGATTCAAGTGAAGCAAAAAGGCTTGATGCTATTACTCCTTGGTTTGCTCATAATGCCATGATTCACTATAGTTCACCACACGGCCTTGAGCAGTTTGGTGGGGCAGCCTGGGGCGTTCGTGATGTATGTCAGGGGCCGGTAGAGTGGCTTCTTGCTATGGATAACCCTCAAGAAGTGCGCAGCATACTGAAAAAACTATTCTCAGCACAGATGGCTGAAGGGTATTGGCCTCAGTGGTTTATGTTTGACGAGTATACTACAATTCGTCAAGATCATCACCATGGCGATGTTGTTGTTTGGCCAATGAAAGCACTTCTTGACTATATTGAGTACACACAAGATTATGAGATACTCCAAGAAAAACTTCCTTATCATGATGGCGAAGCTGTAACAGTTGAAGAACACCTAGATCAACTTCTCACCTACATTCGTGAAAATACGATCCCTGGCACCAGCCTGATATCGTACGGTGATGGTGATTGGAATGATAGTCTTCAGCCTGCGGATGGCAGCATGAAAAAAGGAATGGCAAGTACTTGGACTGTTCAACTATTGTACCAGAATCTACAGAGACTTCAAAAACTATATGCTATCCTTAATCACTCCAATGAAGGTGATATCAAAGTTTGGTTGGAAAATATGGCCGCCGACTTTAGGAAATACCATGTGATAGACGATGTGATGGCAGGCTTCATTCATTTCGATGATGATTTAAACCCGCGCCCCCTTCTTCACCCTAAAGATACAGATACGGGAATCTCTTACCGCTTGCTGCCCATTAATAGGGGGATCTTGAGTGAAATTTTAAGCCCTGAAGAAGTTGGGAAACACCTTGCCATTGCAAAAAAACACCTCCTTGGCCCTGATGGCGCTAGGCTTATGAGCAGTCCACCTGAGTATAGAGGAGGGACCATGCGTCACTTTCAACGGGCGGAAACAGCGACCAACTTTGGTCGAGAAATTGGTATGATGTATGTTCATGCTCACCTTCGTTTTGCCGAGGCAATGGCAAAAGTCGGCGATGCAGACGCTCTTGTTGATGCCCTTCTAAAGGTTGTGCCTATTGAATATTCCGCAAGTGTGCCCTGTGCTGCTTCTCGTCAGGCCAATACTTACTTCTCGAGTTCCGATGCGGATGTGATGAATCGCAAACAGGCTAGTGATGACTACGATAAGATTATGAAAGGAGATGTGCCTTTACAGGGAGGGTGGCGAATTTATTCGAGTGGCCCTGGGATTTTTCTGGGCCTATATCGATCTTGTCTTTTTGGCATACGCCTAAACCACGATCACCTTATTATGGACCCGGTTCTGCCTAAGCGCTTTTCAGGTTGTAGCCTCAGCACAAGAGTCTTAAATAGAGATATCACTGTACGCTATACGGTGCAGTCAGATAATGCTTCTCTTGCCAAGATCGTGATTAATAATGAGGAACTTCCCATTCAAAGAGCGTCTAACCCTTACCGTACGGGCGGGGCTATGATAGAACGCAGCATAATTGAAGCTCTAGCAGAAAAAGAAACTCATGTTATCGATGTTTACCTTGCGTAATCTGGCTTTTGCCAGAAATGTTGCTTGGATTTAAGACCCTATTAGATAGAATACACACCTATGAGCCAACCTTCCCAAACTAGCAGCGCAGAAGATCGTATCCCTTTTGCCCAACTC
>JADGBV010000204.1 GCA_015231345.1 Planctomycetota bacterium | reverse complement strand
GATGAACTTCAATGTGATGTAGGCAAGCTCATGATAGAGATATCGGACTCAAAAATTCGTTTAAGTGAGGGCTGCCGGCTCCAACTACTAAAGAATAATACCGATGAGCAAAACACCTCCATCCTGATCAAATCTGGATCCCTTCATCTGAGCCGGAATAAAGGCGCAACCACAGCATGGACCATAACAACACCTAGTAGTCGTCTCGAGGGCGATATAGGTGAAGCTTATTTTGAAATTCAAGATGAGCTAAGCATTGTCACTCTTCTTGATGGCAAGGGGAAAGTGCAAAGCATGGACCATTTTAATCAAGCAAATGGACAAGCTCTTACAATCAAAGACAATCAGCAATCACGTATTCAAATGTTTCATATCCCTTCAAACCCAAGACCATTAAAAAGCTACGAGAAAGCTTATTTCCGCGAACATTTAATGCTTAGGAGTGAAGACGGCCAATTTACATTACCAGAACTCATTGAAGGTGATAGCGCCGGCATCATGAAAAAAGTCCTCAGTGAGAATGAGCAAGAAAGAAATCGTTTTGCCACATTAAAGCAAGCAGCAAAGCTAACCAAAGAAGAATCTCAAAAGTTACGAGAAGGAACACGCGATCATCTTCTAAAATCCGTCCATGAAGATATACAGCAAGAAGGATCTTTCTCTTGGCCATTGCCATTGCCTCACCCTGACGAAACTAGGTAATCCACCTCTATGAATATAGCTCGCATAGCCATTCTGACTCTAGGGATAATTTTAACTACACACCCATTTGCAGTAGCAACAGATGACCTTGCCTGCCTAGTGAGTATCAAATCTCCCTATGAGAATTTTTCTGCTCACTTAAAAGCAGAAATGGTTAAGGCTCTTAATCAGGCCCCCTCTCTTGCTCCTCTTGAGCAACCTTTGATTGGTTCATATCGCGACTATGTTCAACTTAGCCTGCGTTACCCTGTTTACGCTCTTACAGGAAAAGTGACGTTATATGTTCTTATCGATGGCAGAAGAAGAGAAGAGCGTTACCTCTGCCTCTCTCATTCCAGTCATCAGAAAGACCTGAATTTACATCAACAAAAAGTTTTTATTGAAAAGGCCGTAAAACAGATTACTGAACAAGTGAGCATTGAGTATGGCTACAGTCAAGGCCAAGCACTCAAAGCCGGTTATTATGCTAATCAACGCAATCTTTCAGTAGACATACCTTTACAAGTCCAATTAGTTGACTCTAATAAAAAACAGAGGAGTATTAGCCCACAAAGCCCTGAGACTGCTGAATATAATCGCAGAAAATCCATTACACTCATCAGCGAACAAAGAGCCTTAAGAGATGAAGCTTTAGAAAAGCAACAGCGACGAGACAAAGTATTAGAGATGTCCATGGAGTTTAAAAGTCATAACATGCAAGGACTTCAAGAAAAGCCTGAGAGCTCACCAGTCAGCAAAGCCACAAAACCTCATCTGCAAAAAACTCAACGACCTTCCAAAAAACGTTTTCATTCATTACAGCGTGAACTAGAACTGACATGGCGCGCCCCAGCCAGGTCTCAGATATACAGAGAACTGTCGACAATGTACCGTGATATTGGCCAGCAAGACCAAGCATATCGATACGCAAAAGAAGCAACAGCCACTTATGCCGATCAAGAATCTAAAGACCTTGTGAGAGAACTCGAAGGGCCATTAGCCAATCCCGTAGAAAGATTTCGCATACAAAACAAAAAAAGAGACCTTAAAGTGGCATTCAAGGCAATCGTTGAGTATGACACAAATGTCATACAAGAAGCTGTCGATTCATATACGCATTTTGACAAAGACGATTTTTCAGCTCACCTTGGCTTAAGCCTTGATAAGAAATGGGCTTTAAAATTTAAGCAAATTGAAAACCGTAGCTCCTATGATCTTTTCAGCGCAACATTCACAAACCATGGCGAATTCGATTTACTGACTCACCGTGTTGGGCACGACTTCCACATAAGTCGGCAAAGCGGCGATCATTTCATTTATTATTCATTTGGTTTAGGCTATAACCATTTCAGCCGGCGCTCAACAACATTACTCTCTGGCATGGACGCTTCTGCTTCTTTTTCTGTCTATCGCAGACCAGCTAAGCTACTCCTTTCGGGTTCTTTTATGCATTTGAATAAGAGTTATTCCGATCAATTCTATGATAGCGATATTCGCAGTGGACATCAGAATAGGGTCGAGCTTTCTGCTCAAAAAGTACTGCTAGAACGCCACCAATTTCAAGCCAAAATAGGTTTCCTCGAAGATGTCACCAGTGACGCTTCGTTAAGTTACAATGCGTACTTCCTTGAAGGTTCATGGCATTACCGACCTATGAATGAATGGGTAACTTCCTTAGGCCCTTTTAGTCGCTTTACCCATAGAGATTACGAGGAAAGCGAAAGAGGGCGAAACCTGCGTAAAGACGACCTTGAATGCTATGGCTTCCAGATCACCAAGAATGCTGGCAAAAACATCAACTTTCAACTAGATTATCGCTTTTACGACAATCGTTCGACAAGGCGTTTCAATACTTATTTACGAGAGCAAATCAGCCTTAATTACAGAATTTTATTCTAGCTTTATAGAATAAAAATAAGAGAATTTTAAATTAAGCGGAAGCTTTAGAAATCGAGATCTAAGGAATCCACTAAGTCATCTACACCCTCAGAGCTGCTATCTTCCATATCGAGAGCCACATTGTCTGTGCCACTAGTAGTAGAAGAGTCGCTTCCTGAGATGCCCAAATCACTTTTTAACAGTTTTGCAATCTTAGGCTGGTTTGGCTTCACTTTCTTCAAGCGTGCGGTTTTAGTCGCTTTAGCGTTATAACTGTATTGATAAAAGCAATCACCACCTTTGGAAGAACGATAGATAAAGCTTGCTGGTACACCTTTTGCATCCCACTGAAAAACATAACTCGTCTCACCAAAGATTTTCTTTTCAAATAAGTCATAATCAGTGCCATTCATCTGAATTAATTGCGCCATGACAGTTTGAGCTTTACTTTTACTGCTTTTTTCAGAGCTATTGAGAGTGTATTCTTTTAGCCTATCACTGGAAAAAGTGACAGAAATTCCACTCCATACTTTTTTATCTTTTAGGGCGAGGTATTTTTGGACACTACCGGCACTGCCTCGGAAAACGCCATAAGTCGTCTTTTTGATTTTTTTCTTGGGAATTACGACATTTTTAACCGTAACTTGCTTTTTATTGAAGTCAGCAATAGAAATATCATGCTTAAGCTTGATATGAAGATCATCTTGGCAAAAAGCAAGACTAGAAAAAGCAAAAACTAGAAAAAAATAAAAAAAACTTTTCATCATAGCTAAACCCCTGAATCACAACAATTAGACCACATTGTGTATATAATAACCATTTTAGGGGCAAAAATCAATAGAAAAGTAAAAAATTTTACATCGAGACACGTCAACAAAATGCCGGTCATCAGCAACATTTTCTTTTATCAAGCCCCTTTTGACTGAGCACGTCTCCCTTTAGAATCGTTTTCTTTTGGAGTTATATAATGTCAGAGAAAATTCTCGATGTGGTTAAGCCTGGAGTTCTTGCCGGAAAAGATGTCCAAGAAGTTTTTAGGATTGCCAAAGCTAATCAATTTGCTTTACCAGCGGTAAACGTTGTCGGCACAGATTCTATTAATGGTGTCCTCGAAGCAGCAGCATCAGTTGGTTCACCTGTAATTATTCAATTCTCAAACGGTGGCGGTGCATTTGTTGCAGGAAAAGGCTTAAAACTTGAAGGACAACAAGCACAAGTTCTAGGAACAGTTTCTGGAGCCAAGCATGTACACTTACTCGCTGAAGCTTATGGAATCCCCGTTATTTTGCACACCGACCATGCAGCAAAAAAACTATTGCCATGGATCGACGCTTTACTAGACGAAGGCGAAAAACACTTCAAAGAAACTGGAAAACCCCTTTTCAGCTCACACATGTTAGATCTTTCTGAAGAATCTTTGGAAGAAAACATTGAAACTTGTGCTAAATACCTAGAGCGCATGAGCAAAATTGGCATGACCTTAGAAATTGAACTTGGCTGCACAGGTGGCGAAGAAGACGGCGTTGACAATAGCGACATGGACAGCTCAATGCTTTACACTCAACCTGAAGACGTAGCTTATGCTTACGAAAAACTAAGCGCCATCAGTGATCAATTCACTATCGCAGCTTCTTTTGGTAACGTTCACGGCGTTTACAAACCTGGAAATGTTAAATTAACACCAACAATTCTTGATAATTCACAAAAATACGTTGAAGAAAAATTCAAAACAGGCAAACAGCCTCTAAACTTTGTTTTCCATGGCGGATCAGGCTCAACAAAAGAGGAAATTGCCGAATCTATCAGCTACGGCGTTATCAAAATGAATATTGACACTGACACTCAGTGGGCAACTTGGCTTGGCATCATGGAATATTACAAAAAGAATGAAGCTTATCTTCAAGGCCAAATCGGTAACCCCGATGGCGAAGACAAACCAAACAAGAAATTCTATGACCCACGTGTTTGGCTACGTTCTGCTCAAACAAGCATGACTGAACGAGTCAAAGATGCTTTTACTGACCTCAATGCCATAGGTCGCAACTAGTCTAAAGAATTGTAAATAAGTTATTTAAACCGCTCCTTTGGGAGCGGTTTTTTTTTGCCTACGATTCATCACTTCAAAAAAAGCATTGATATAAATCAGATATAAGCTAATATACCTCGCTCCCTTTCTTTCAAGAATACCCCAATCGCTTAAAAAATCATTGAAACGTGAAACCGGCCTCAAAACACATTTCTTTCTACAACGAATCTGAAAAATCAGAAAAGCCCAAGGCCTACCTAAAACCATGGAAAGTCATGATTGTTGATGATGACGATGATGTCCACGCCCTCACACGTATGGTTTTTCGCAACCTGAGTTTTGAAAACAAGCACCTCGCATTTATCAGTGCTTATTCAGGTAAAGAATGTGAAGAAATGCTCCTAGACCACCCTGACACAGCAATGATTCTTATTGATGTCGTCATGGAAGATCACGAAGCTGGACTTCGTACCGTAAAACGCATTCGCAATTATTTAAGAAACTCCATGGTCCGCATCATCGTGCGAACTGGACAGCCTGGGCACGCTCCTGAAGAAAACGTTATCGTCGATTATGATATTAACGATTATGTCAGCAAAACGGAACCTTTTTCACGCTTACTTACTGCTGTCATCACCAGTCTTCGTTCTTACAGGGACTTAAAACTCAGAAAGGAAGTCGGTCTCGCAGCCGCCATGGAAGATAACCTTTTTCCACAATCCTTCCCAAAGTACGAAAGCTACGATTTTTCAGCACGAACTCAAATGGCCGGCCAAGCAGGCGGAGATCTTTTTGATATTCAGCCTTTAGATAAACACCGAAGCCTTATTGCCATTGGTGATGTTTCTGGTAAAGGCCTACCTGCAGCCTTGTATGTCACTGCTGTCCTCAGTATTATCCGCACTCAAATTGAATGCTACCTCGACAATGGCATAAGCGATCAAATTCAACCCGCTCAACTAATGACAATTCTCAACCGACTTCTCAGGAAAGTCATGCAAAAAGGCAAATTTGTCAGTATGTTCATTTGCCTATTCGATAGCCAAAAGCACGAATTAAGTTATTGCTGCGCTGGTCACTGCCCTGGTGTTGTCATTCATAACGATAATCAAAAAGAGATTTTTTCGACACATGGCATCGTCTGCGGCTTATGCGATACACAGTTTGAAGATCAAATCGAACAAAAAACACTCAAAATCCAACCGGGTGATTACATTATGCTTTGTACAGATGGCATGGCCGAAGCTGAAAACATCCACGGAAAAATGTATGGCGAAGATCGCTACTACGAAATGCTCACGCTAATCAACAGCCCCACAAGTGCGGAAAATGCCATTTCTCACATCTGGGGTGACGTAAACCAGTACATGTCCGGCACAGAAGCCTCCGACGACCGTACTATGATTTGTCTGCGTAGATTAGAAGCTTAAGAGCTTCAGTTGATCCAATAACTAAGGCAATTCAAATTTTCACAGTGGCCTAGACCCCTTCACCCAAGGCCTCTTTCAGTTTATGGCCTAGCTACACGTTGAACAAAAAGTGCATAATATCACCATCTTCGACAACATACTCTTTGCCTTCGACTCTGAGCTTTCCTGCCTCTTTAATAGCTTTCTCTGAGTCATATTCCATAAGATCAGCAAAGGAATAAGTTTCTGCACGGATAAAACCCCGTTCAAAGTCAGTGTGAATCACACCAGCAGCCTGAGGAGCTTTACTACCTCGCTTAAAAGTCCAAGCGCGAACTTCTTTCTCACCTGCTGTAAAGTAGGTCTGCAAGCCTAACAAATTATAGCTTTTCACGGACAGCACTTCCAATCCCGGTTGAGTTAAGCCTAGGTCTGAAAGAAACTCCTGACGCTCTTCTTCATCTTCAAGCTCTGCGATTTCTGCCTCCATGGATGCACAAAGCCAGACCACTTCAGCTTGCATAGCTGAAGCGTGCTTTTCTACTTTACGCACCATATCATTTCCAGTCACCACATCCCCTTCATCGACATTGCAGCAAAATAAAACGGGTTTTATCGTAATCAGTTGAACGGCACTAATAATCTCTTGTTCGAGTTCATTGAATTCATAACTCCTGGCAGGTTGGCCGGATTCCAAGTGCTTTTCTAAAACCTCTAGCAGCTTCTCTTCTGCTGCAGCTTCTTTCTTTCCTGCGCGAACATGTTTTTTTATGGAATCTTTTCGACGAGTTATCACCTCAAGGTCAGAAAAAATTAATTCTGTATCAATGGTCTCGATATCGCGAATAGGGTCTATGCTGCCATCGACATGAGTAATATCAGCGTCCTCAAAACAACGGACCACGTGAACAATGACATTCGTACTGCGAATATTGCCTAGAAACTGATT